>NZ_JAYMEU010000040.1:0-33826 GCF_037029575.1 Alteromonas sp. CH_MED4-4
TATCTCGTTGTTGCCCTATAAGCATGTGTTACCCAACGGTACATACTTTATTGAAGATGAGGAGAAGGGATGATTCGCCGGAAACCTACGGTTTCGACGTGGTCACTGGGTTCAAAACCGTAGGTTCTCGTTCAAATGCCCCCGCGGGTCCAAAATGGAATAGCTTGCGCTTTTTGTGGTTCAAAATCCCTTCGAAATTTAGGTGCACATAATGCAACAGATAGCCGCCGTCGTGTTAGTTGCAACAGCTGCTCCTCTCCGCTTTATCACGCTAAGCAATAATCTGTGTTGGGTTTTTGCTACCTACAAGCACATTTCTCAATAAAACAACTACCCAGAATTATCAAATAAGGGAAAACAATGGGACTTTTCACAAGTGGCTCCAAAGCTTCACCTAAACTTACTTGGGAACCTCTCAAAAATGAAGGTACCACTGGTGTAATAAGGTACACATATCGAACTAAGGTTCCTGGTGGGTGGTTAGTTACAGCAGCTGACACTCAAGGTGTGGGGGCAACTTTTATACCCGATCCTAACCATGAATGGGATGGAAACTCGCTGGAATAAATTATCGGAAAAAAACGCAGATTCTTACCTGTAAGCTGCTCGCAATGCTCACTCTCTTGTCGAGGTTATCACCTCATCACACATTGATAAGGTCATGTGTAAGGAGTGAAGGCTCAAAAAATCATGGTTTGTTTTCTATGCCCTGGTATTCGCTGGGGCGATTCGCCGCCTTGTAACACTTTTTGTTACTGGTGCACACCTTCCGTTCTCCATAGTAATGAAAGATTCGGACTAATCAAAACATATCGCCTTTTCTTTAGCTTCGTTATACCTGGCTTACAATACCCGCCATTTCCCAAGGTGTCTTAGTCACTACTTTTGTCAGTCGAGAAGTTCGCAGCAGTTGTAAAAATACTGCAGTCCACTAACGCTTCTGCGCGTGGGTCCCCTTTTCGCTTTCTACATGTCTTTGCTCTATCCCAGCCTTCATTAAAAGCAATCTCAATGAGCAGTTTCACTCTATTTCTGTCATTGGGGTTTAATCTAAGCATGAATTCTTCTAAAAACAGGTTTTTGGAGGCAGGTAATGCATCGGCAATCTGTTCTTTTACGGCTCTAACTTCACTGTCGGCACTGACGTTGTAATGCTTTGAGAATAGGAGTTCAAATACCTCATCATAGTTACTGGCATGCAATTCAGCTTTTGCCATATCAATGATTGTTTTGGTTTGGGGGCTCACATCTATGGTGTCAGTGCGTTTGATACCGCGGTGCTTATAAGCCCGATAGCGATTTTGAAATTGCTTAATTGAGGCCTGGGGTAACCACGCTCGCATAGCCGAATATAGGGCTTTTGGGGCCAGTGTTTGCCATTCTTTTATTGTTACACTGTCAGCATTTACGAGGGCTTCTTTGTCTTTCAGATACGTTGATTCGGGTATGGAAGATAGAAACTTTACTAGGTGGTTGGCTAGATAGTCAGACCACAACTCTTGCTCTTTTTGTGCTTTGAACAAGGTGAAAGATTGTTCAAATTCACCTAGCTTTTGAGGCTTAATATGTTTTCTCAACGCGATGAAGCCCATGCTTTTTCCTAACGCTAAAACATCACGCTCGAGCTTGTCTATATTTACGTTGGTAACCTTATCCTTTTCCTGTAAGGTTGATAAGAACGTGTTTAATTGCGCATGTAGAAATTGTTGCCAAAGGCTTTGGTCAGACATTGTTCACCCCTTCTTCTTCTTGTCTCTCATATTACCTTAAAAACAAAAAAGAATGAAAGCGTTACTAGTAACGCTATTTGTATTACGTATCGTTGTACTAAGAATAAGATATAAATAAAGCGTTACTAGTAACGCAAAAGAGATTTCTTGATCTGCCCTCTCCCCTGCTCTATTATTCAATATAAGTCGAATTATCTTAAATTATAAAAAAGCACCTATTTATGAGCGCAATGTTAATTCATGTAGAAAATGTACCGATGGCGATCGCTGAATCAGATCGAGATCGCGTAATTGGAAACTTACGTGAGTTAAAGGACGATGTATGGGAATTGAAGTCAGAAAATACGAAACGCGCTTATCAGTATGACTTTAATCAGTACCTAGGGTTTTGCAAAGATAATGCATTACCGGCGATGGCCAGTGATGTCAATGTGACTAAAACAACATGTCGTGCCTATCTGGACTACTTGATGTCGACCAAACTGAAGCATCATTCAATACGTCGAAAAATTGCGTCAGTGCGCTATTTCATTGGTGTAAGCGAATTGCCGGACCCGTGGAAACAGTCAAAACTCTTTGCCGAATACACCAACCATAAGATAAATCAAAAGCCCAGTCGTCAGTCTCAAGCCGCGCCTATGCGCCTTGAAATTATTGACGCCATCAATGCAAAACTCGATACGGATCCGCTGATTGGGTTACGTGACGCCGTCATCTTTAATACGGCGATAGACACGATATTCCGAGCATCCAATTTGTTAGCTATTGAGATCCATCACATCGATTTTGCTAAACAACGGATCTTTGCGCCTCGCTCCAAGACCGATAAATCAGGTAAAGGCCAGTACGGCTATATCTCAACAACCACTATCAATCTTATCGACAAATGGCTCACAAGAACGGGCATTGCGGATGGCCCCTTATTGAGAAAATTATCACCCAAGCAAACGGTACAAGATAACGCGATGCAATACCATGCACTCTTGGCCAGATATAAGAATTTAGCGGCAACACTCAATTTAGAATTCAAACCAAGCTGCCATAGTACCCGGGTCGGTGGGGTGGTAACCATGTTTGAACGAGGTATCTCATTAGATCAAATTCAAAAGGCCGGCGGGTGGACAAGTTCAGCTATGCCGATGCATTACGGTGAAGAGTTTGATGTCACAAAGACTGGGATGGCCAATGTACGATAAGACAACAGACTGATTGAAAAATGCTGTCCTAACAACTCACTGGTGACACAAACGGCTGCGCTTTCAAGCGCGGTTATTGCGCTGTTTCAAAATCGTGCTAATTTGGTTATTAATGCATGATAGCGCTAGTAAAATTCCCCTTAAGGAAAAATAGAAAAAAATCTGTTTTTTCACGAAAAAACCAGTGCTGACAGAGGTTTATATTTTATATTCGTTAATCTTACAAAACACTTGTTCAATCGGTGTTCACGTTATTAAGCAAGGGTATACAAAGATGTTTGTAACGTACTGACGGGTATAAAAAAATCATTTACGAAGGTAAAACTAGTGTTTTCTTTACAACAGTGAAAAACACAAACCTATTAGTAATTTACGGGCTGTGTTCATATTTCGCTTTCAGTCATTTATACAATCGTCATTAACTAACTCTGTGAGACCGACAATGAATGCTAAACCGAATCAGGCGCTAGACAATGACGATGACGTTGCACTTCATGGGGTGACCCTCGAACATGTTATCGTCGAAATTGATTCACTGAAATCAGAATTCGCTGACATTGAAGCCAGGCTTTACGAACAACTGCAGCTTGATGGCCAGTTAAAACCGATTGATGCGCCTTCTTTGCATAGGGCTACGGTGTGTGTTGAGATGGCGTCAAACCACTTAAATAGCTATGCCGTTACCTCCGATGTAAAAGTGGCAGTGGTGGCCATGCTGTTGCTAGACATTGAGCTTCAATATCGCCATTTCTCATCGATATGTCCTCGCTTATTGGGGAAAAAAGCCTCAGACATTGGCTATCGCGATATCTTTGTTAAATTCTTTGACCTCATTGCGCGAGAATTGGCGCGCTATGACAAGCAATCAGGTCGGGGCTCAGATGCTTCCTTCTCTGAACTCAGTGTTCTGGAGAAACATATACAAGAAGAAGTCGTAAAAGCCATTGCCCCGGTGAACAGCATAATTCAGTTAATTCTAAATGATTACGCGCTTTTATCGTCAATCTCCGGCGTTACGAAGCGGGCGCATAATAAAGACAGGCAACGCTACTTCAAAGTAGCTAAAAAAACCCGTGACGGTTACATCAGTCGTTTTAAAGCGAGCATCGCTGCTGCGTGGGAACAAGTGTCTGCGTTAAGTGAAGAGCTTATCGAACTCAAAGCAGCAAAGAAGACTCAGATCATGGCGCTCAACAAAGAGCTTAAAAAAACGCGCGAGAAAGCTCTTCAATTTCGAAGTGTGCCTAACCCGATGAGTGAGCTTTTAGGGATAGACATTGAAGTGAATAAAGACGAAGAAATCGCGTCATTGTCAAAAAAAGTAGACAGCTTAGAGGCCGTCAATACAGAGCTCCAACGGGAAACTGTCCGATTAAATAAATTGTTGTCTACTTCAGGGTTGTGAACATGGCTAATAAAATCTGTACTACAATTCATGGCATCAGTCTTGAGGAGCAAGGAGATCGATAGCGTTAATTTCATCGTTATTTTTTGTGAGCGGTTGCGTTCATTTTTTATCTAACGCGATTATACTGGGCGAGCTGAGTTGGTAGGCAGCAAAAGACAAACACCAGACGTTCGAGGAGTAACGATTTGGCCAAATTTACTGAGCCACGACACAACGATCTATATCAGGAGCATAGTATCTTGCTTGAATATAGATACCTACTGCCAAATGCAAGCAATAACCGTTATCTGGACAAAAACTCTATCAGTTTTGCTTGATATTCATCGATGCCATCAGGTGAGTGATTAATTAGAAACTCAAACACTTCAAACTCTGTTTTAAGCTTATTGTGTGAATATTGCTTCAGTAGAGATTTTCCCCGTTTTTTCGGTGAGTTTCCTCTAACGTTTAATCCTTCATCATAAATTTTGTCATGACGAGCATCCCAATAAAGCCCAAGTTCATGCTCTAAATCTTGGTAGGGCAAAAAGACAACATTTTTCAAATTCGCAAGGTTACCGACATTCAGTTGATCGCCGTCTAACGCACATAGGACATTCTCAGGGCCAGAAAAGAACTCCTGCGCCTCATTTCTATTTCGTATATCAACTGTATTCTGAGCACCACCGAAATGAATCACTATGTATTTGGAAAAAATCTGCTCGCCAGTTTTATGGATAAGATACTTTATGAAATTTGCTGATAACTCGTCTTCCGCAAGAATATAACGATCCCAGTTTTTGTGAAATCCAAACAAAATGCTCTTTGCATAATTGTGTGAGATCTCCCTTATAGAAACTTTCCCCTCTGAGTTTTCCATATAGTGCAATTCACCCTCGTTAAGCGTCTCCATTAAGGCCAGAGAGTGGGTCGTGAATATAACATTTACCTCATAAAGCTCGCATAGCCTTCGGAGCTCTTCGATAAGTTTAACTTGCGCTGATGAGTCAAGAGCAATATCAATTTCATCTATAACGATGCATTTACGCTTTTCATGTATGTATCTATACAAGTTTATTAGGAAATACTCTCCTGAGCTAAGGTAGTCTTCTCTGATATAAAAACGTTCTACTGGATCTCGCAAAATGGCGTAAAAAGTCTTGTTTTTGATGCTGACTTTTTTGAGACTATTGAATCTATCATCGCCATATACTCGATTGAGAAATTGAATAAGCTCTTCCGGCACTTCAAAATCACCATTTGCTATTTTCGAGCGGATATCTGAGTCGTACTTAACAAGCTCCTGAAAATGACTAAAACGTTTCCCGTGTGGGATAGGAAGCTCAACACCAAACAATTGCCTAATGTCTTTGTCAATGAGCTCCCTAGAGTCGATAGCTTTCAGCTTTTTGTTGAATACAAAACTATATGCCTTGTCTCCAACTTGATAGGAGATATGGCTTGAATCATCAAATATGTAGGGAGCTCCTGTCTGTTGAAAAGTATCATTGATAGATAGATTGCGGATTGCTCTAACGAGGGTAGTTTTTCCGCACCCGTTCTTACCTACCAAACACTGAAGTTGATTTAGCGAAAGATCGACTTCAAAAGAACAGTGCTCTATATGTTGTACGTTTTCAATTTCGACTGAAAGCAGCATTTCGTTACTTTGCCGACTTGTGCAAAAACATGTCTATGATTGTATTGCCGTACTTTTGGCGGAGTTTCAATAGATACTCTGGAGCCATTGCATTTGCGCCAATTAAGCGCCCAGACAACATCGAGATAACATTTTCGCGAGTAATAATCTTATCATTCTTAGTTTTTTTGTTTTTGAGTGCTAATCCGTAGCCTAAGAACTTGTCGTCGTTGGTTAAGTAGAAATGAAGCAATGTTTCGATTTCAACTTTATCGGCTCTATCAATCGAAATCTGTCCATTGGGCAAAATCACTACTCCGAGCAGTTTTACTTTCTGTCCTTTCTGTAAACAACGAGTCTTGGTTTCATTTAGTTTGATTTCCGCACCGACGAACTCTTGCAAAAGCCCACTAACCATGGCCGCAAGCTTTCTTAAAACCTCTTCATTGTCCGCAGACAAAATGATGTCATCAGCATATCTGGTGTAACTAACATCTAATTTATTCGATTGTATCAATAACTCTTTATCAAAATTTAACAGGCACATATTGCTTATGGCGGGAGACGTAGGAAACCCCAATGGAAGACCATTTTTATATGAGACAAGATTTAAAATGACATCTAGATATTCATGAACATCTGAAATAGGAACACTTCCCAATCCGTTACGGATCGAGTTACGTACTAGGGGTTTTGTTATGCTGCTAAAAAAATTCGATATATCCGTCTGAAAGAAAAATTTGTTTTTAGAGTGAGGTAATACTGCATCACGAACATTTACGCCTTTTCGATATGAAAAAACCACTTCAGTAGCAATAATTCCATAGTCAAACACGTTTTTTGCCAAAAAATGAAGTATGCGTTTGAGCCGTTCAGATGGTTTAACAATCTCGCGCTCTTTTATCTGGGTAACTTCAATGTTCTTATCAACGGAAAGATTAAGAAAGTCATCAAATGAGAGAGAGTTATGAAAATTGGAAACAAACACTTCTTGAAACGTTCTATAGCTTGCGTTTGTTTTCATTGCGATAAGCAGTCCCTGAAGAGCAATAGAGCATAGAGCAATCAAACCTTCGGTAAGCCATGACAAGCCAAGCGGGAGCGAAACGCCTCGAATCTCGAATAAACGATAATTTGATTCAAGAGGTTTACTACTTAACACTGCGGCCATTTAAAAAATTTAAATAGCCGCAGCGAAGAGTAACTGAATCATAGCCGGTAGTGACCTCGAATTTTTCGACTGAAGTTACTTCTAGTCACGAGGTATATGTGTAGTATATGGTTTTGAGTTGTTTTTTTCAATTCTTACTGATCCTCAAGGTTGGCTTGAAGCTCAAAAGAACAGCTATGTAATCACCCTTGAGCTCCATTTAGCTAGATAATTTCAACCCCAGAGGTCATTGCCAAAGGATGAGTCCACTGATAAACCGCATGCAATTTTTTCCTGACTAACATGCGTATACATCTTTGTTGAACTTAAACTTGCGTGTCATAACATCACATGTACATGCCGGCTCTCTGCATCGTTATCTAGCATTAATGTTACTGTTACATGCCTAAACAAATGACACGCTCCATGAGGCTGAAAACTTGCTTAACATATTTGGCGACCACATCAGATAACATGTTAGGCAAATAATCGTTTCCGTTATTAGCCCAAAAAACAATCACAACCAAAAATGGGACGAATTCGTTGCCAGTATAATGTGATCCATTCTAGCGCCCGTTGGCTGATTGGCACGATGCGTTGCCAGCGTCCTTTGCCATGAATGTTCTAGACACTGCGCACCAATTATTTTTTGCGCCTACCATCCGATCATAATCGCTATCAATTTTACATGGCTCTGAGCGTCAGCTTTACGTAAAGCGGAAGTTGGCCTTTACATATTTTTCATGTATATGAGCGTTCAAAAAAACATCAATTGTTTTGTAAAGGTGGAGCTAGCATAAGCGCTAGCTCTAACATATTAGGTTCGATTAAGCTGCGCAACAGGATAATTCAGATACGTCTTTATTGAAGGTTTGAGCGCATAGTTTTAACCCCTCTACCATTGTCAGGTAAGGAAATAGTTGTCCTGCTAATTCTTCAACTGTCATATTGTTGATAATGGCAATTGCTACGCTTTGAACAAGCTCACCACCTTCATGAGCCAATATTTGTGCGCCTATCAGCTTACCTGTGGATTCCTCTGCAACTAATTTAATAAACCCGTCAGTTTCAAAATTAGCTAATGCTCTAGGCACATTTTCCATTGGTAACACCCGACTTATCGTACTAATGCCTTGCTGGTTCGCTTGAGTTTCAGTTAATCCTACCGTAGCTACTTGGGGATCGGTAAAAATAACGGCAGGCATAGTCGTTAGATCTAAATTCACATCACCACCAGTCATATTCGTTCCTGCTCGGCTGCCTGCGGCTGCCGCTACGTAAACAAATTGTGGCATGTTCGAGCAGTCACCTGCTGCATATATACCTTCGACATTTGTTTGCATCTTTTCATCGACCATTACTTCGCCTCGCTCGGTAACTTGTACACCCACCGCTTTTAAGTTGAGTTTTTCTGTATTGGCATGACGTCCCGTTGATACAAGTAGTCTGTCAGAGGTGATTTGACCGTTGTTTGAGTCGATAATAAATTGTTTACCATCGTGGGCAATGTTTTTGGCACTCGTATAAGTAAGAACATTGATGCCTTCTTTTTTGAAACATTTCTCCAGTTCTTCACCTAATAATGGATCTTCACGATATAGTAAGGTATGCCTTGCAAGCACCGTCACTTCAGAACCCAACCGACGATACGCTTGAGCGATTTCCAGTGCCACTACTGATGAGCCTATAACAACCAAATGCTCTGGTAAATCAGTTGCAAATAGTGCTTCTGTTGAAGTCCAATAAGGCGTACCGCTCAACCCATTGATTGCTGGAATGGTGGGAGTAGATCCCGTAGCAATTAAAATTTTATCCGCACTGATTTCTTGTTGATCACCGTCTGGTTTATCAATAATCAGAGTGTTGGCGTTTTTAAAGCGTGCATAACCTTTGATAAGACTCAAAGAAGGGGTTGTATCTAAGATGTTCTGATATTTAGCATGTCTCAACTCCTCAACACGTGCCGATTGTTGCTGCGACAATAATGCTCGATTTAATTGCGGCTGGTGATTTTCAAGACCTGCAAATGGATTGTTACGTTGTTGCTCCGCGAGTTGTGCGGCTCTGATCAATATTTTTGATGGCACACAGCCTACATTTACGCAGCAGCCACCTATAACGTCTGCTCCCTCAATGATGGTAACTTTTGCGCCACCTTCAGCAGCCTTGGTTGCACAAGCGAATGCGCCAGATCCACTGCCAATAATGGCAACATGCAGATGTTTTTTATTTGATACAAACTGATCAGATGCACAACAAGAATCCCCCTGCGCATGAGATTGGTAGCCCTCTGACTCTAAGGCGTCAATTGCACTCTGGACGTTGAAATCTTCTGACGGAGTGATTGAGACTAAACTCTCTTCATAAGAGACTGAAACGTCAAGTACGCCTTCTAGTTTGATTATTTTATTGTGAACCTTAGGTGCACAACTGGGGCATGTCATGCCTTGAATACTTAACTTAATCATTTTAACTCCTTAGCGCCAATATTGTCAGTTGTGTCACATGTGCCATCATAGCGATGGTAAGCAGGTGAAAATATATCCCATAGCGATACCAAGACCATTAACCCTAGTGCTGAATAGGTTACGTATGTACTCCACCCATATTTAAACCAAGGGTACAAAGACAATAGTAAAAGGACGGGAGCTATCATACCGATGGCGCTTCGTCGCCATTGTTTATGACTCAGCCACCCTAAACCATTTAGTACGAGTACAACCCAAGCAAAAAAGGGCAATAAGGTATTGATAAACAGTCCTTCCCACTGACTCAGGAATCCCATTCCAATTGCAGCGCCTAAGCTGGCAATTGCAGGGAAACACATCGCACACCCCATCGCGGAAACGAGCGCTCCAATAGCACCTGCTTTTTCTCCAAAACGTGTGGTTATATTCAGTAGTTTCTTCATAAGACTACTTAACTTTCTTGGATGGGTAGCCCGCATTCGTTGTGGCATCAGTGAGTGCTTTGATGGTGGCCTTTTCGTCATCAAATGTTACCAACGCTAATTTAGTGTCATACGATACTTTGGCGAGTTTCACACCATCAACGTTTTCTAAGGCTTTTTTAACGGTAATCGGACAGGTCACACAGTTCATGGTAGGAACTTCCAGCGTAACCGTTTGTTCTTTTGCCACAACAGACGCCGCCGACACGCTAAGTAATAAACAAGTTATTAATTTTTTCATAATGATATTCTCCGTTTTAAAGATTTTTCGAAAACTTACGCAAACCAAATGATCCAGTAATTACTCGTCACAAGGACAAGTGCGACTAGTGCTGATACCCAAAAAGTGACTTGTCTGCGTTTTCTTGTTTTTGGAATTGCACATGCAGTGCCTTGCTCACATTTTTCGATAGGTCGATGAACTTTCCAGCCTGCGAACCCAAATGCAGCAATAACCAAAACTATAAAGATTGGTCTGTATGGCTCTAATAGCGTTAGGTTACTTATCCAAGAACCGCTAATGCCGAGTAAAAGCAAAACCAACGGTCCAGCACAGCATAATCCTGCACCAATGGCTGCAATTACCCCACTAATCAAAGGTAAGTTTGAATCTTGGTTCAATTTTTCATACTCCAGTTTATGAACTTAACTAGAGTATGAATGCCGTATCTAGGTACGGAGTCAAGCGTTTTTTGTTATTTTGAATTCGGTTGAAGTGAGTCAATGACTGGGCAGGTGTTTTTATCGGCATTAGAATGACATAAACCAACCAACTCGGTTAACGCCTTTTGTAATTTTTTTAAATCACTGATCTTATCGGCTACAGATTCTAGCTTGGCTTCAGCCAAATCTTGAACTTGGCTACACGGGGAGTCGTTTAATTTGAGTAGATTCTCGATCTCCTTTAGAGAAAAACCTAGTTCTTGGGTTCTTTTGATAAATCTGACTCTGTTAACTATTTCATCAGAGTAGTGTCGGTAGCCTGTTTCTGGCTTTGTGGGCTGTTCAATTAAACTTTTGCGCTCGTAAAAGCGGATAGTTTCGACATTCACCCCAACTTCTTTTACCAGTTTGCTAATAGTTCTGTTTGGCATAATGTGGCCTACTTTTGATAAATTCTCATTTCATTTTACATATATGCTGCTTATATCGACACGGTAAAATTAGTAACAGTAACCCTATCGATTATCTACTATTCATTCAAAATGGTTGTGGAGAAGGGTTCGCCGATTTAAAGCTTTATACTTTTGTAAAGCAGAATAAAATGTACATCGACAACCGACGAATATCGCTTGCTTTTTAGCTCTAATGGCTGCGGTGCACAGCGTATGTCTGTAAAGTTTTCTCCTGTACATAACCAAGACAATTAGCAAATCACACAAACCAAAGGTTCAATTAGAGTGAAACGCGCTAACAGACACTATCCGGCACACTCCAGAGATGCATTCTTGTAGGTGGGGATGAAAGCAATATTGCTTAAACCGGAAGTCCAAATGATGACCTGAATGTCCGCTGTTTGTCTTTAGGCGACCTTGACTATCAAACCAGTTTCTACCAAGTTTTGCACAAATCGGAAATGTCGCCATCTGGATGAAATTTCAATATCCAACCTTAGAATGCAAATAGCCCAAATAACATTGATGAAATGAGTTTATTCCGAGTGGTAGGCGGCGCAGAACATAATTCTGTTAGTGGCCAGATACGCTCCAGTTGCTCTCTTGCTTTAAAAATACATTCCATGCCCAACTGACCTTTATTAATCTTGTATTTTCGCGTATTGCACTTCAAAAGCGTCTACAGCGTGCAATTTTAAAAACCTTGCTAGATTGTCCAGGCGCCATGTCCGCAGCGCATCAGAACGGCCATGGCGCATAACGTATGCTGTTTTAGTATCAGCGTTAATTGCAAAAACAAAAAACTTAAGTTCATCATCTTTACTTTCCTGAGCGATGACTTTGGTGATCGCTTTATCGGTGAGTCGCTCAGCAAATGCACCTTCTTTTAAATGCAATAAACTATTCATAATAAACAATATGCCGTAATATTTGATACATAATGGCATATTGTCTTGATTGAACGCTAGAGGTTGTTGATCTTTGTATGAAAAGCAGCCGGCATAGCAACGAGGTATAATTGTTTCGCCAAAAATAATTAACCGTAATGTTGCTGTGCCAAGAACGATGTTAACAGATGATGCGTGGGAAATCCTAAAAGTACTGCTAAAGGAGAGTGGCAGAGTCTATAACAAATATGAGCACCGAAATACCCTGGAGGGCATACTTTACCGAATGCGTACCGGCATTCAGTGGCGGGATTTGCCATCTGAATTTGGTCTCTGGAATACGGTCTACCGACGATTTAATTTATGGTCGAAGAAAGGCATATTGCAAAAGTTATTTGAAAGCTTAGCCTCCGAGGGTGACCCAGAATGGTTGTTTCTTGATGGTAGTATAGTTAAAGCGCATCAGGATAGTAGCGGTGCTGCGGGTAAACAAGATGAGGCCATCGGAAAAAGTCGAGGTGGTAACTCAACGAAAATTCACCTTGCGGTAGATAGCGGTGGCCTGCCCGTTTATTTTGAACTATCCGGTGGTCAAGTGAACGACATCGTACATGCACAAAGTCTGATAATAAACTCCCCACAAGCCAATATTGTTTGTGCTGATAAAGGCTATGACAGTGAAGCTTTTAGAGCTTACGTAGAAGAAAGTGGAGCAGATGCCAATATTCCACGCAAACGAAATAACAAATTAGGTAATGACGATATGGACTGGTGCCTGTATCGATATAGGCATCTTGTTGAAAACGCGCATTTGAGGATAAAAAGGTACCGGGCAATATCAACAAGATACGACAAGCTAGCTCGAAACTATAGCAGTACAGTCGCATTGGCATTCATGATGATGTGGCTACCAATGTACTGCTGAACAAATAATGTTCAAAGATCAACAGCCTCTAGTGTCATCGTTTCCATTTAAATGCTCGTCTTTATGGCTACGAGGTTATCGCCATGGATGATAAGGTTGTCATCAAATGAAGGTGGTTTACCTTCCAACGGTAACGATTTATCCTCAACCGCTCTTAGCTCACTAAACGGTACTCCCACGGCAGAAGTATAATATTTTAATGTTGTTAAATCTACCTGATGGAAAATTTAGATCTGTGAGTTATTTGAGCAATCCCAATTAATGCAGGCTCCGACCTGTGAGTTGTTTTAGCTGTAGTGGAACAGTGACTTTGGCCATGTAATTAGAGTTGCTGGACTGGCCATGTCATATTGACCGCTACATCTACATCAACCACAACAGGCCGTTCGAGTAGGTGATTACACGAAAAAGCATTGAGGAAAAATAACAGTTTTATACTTATTAATCAGAATTTTAGTGTTAATAACAACTTTTACAGCAAAATGCAACTTGCGCGGAGATCTGAAAAGAGTAAGGAGTTTTATACTGTTACCAGAGGTTTACCTATGAACTTTATTGATGATGGCTTGATTTTGAAGTCAGTGGTCACTCAAGCAACCCTCTTACTGAAACCGAGAATTCCGGCGTAGGCAGGTGCATCAAGGAGCCTTCCCTTTGCAAGGTAACTGCTATTTTCACGGCTTCTGGGCCACCGACCTTGGGCAGTATTCGGCTTAACAAAGGTACGGTAGTAACGCTTATAAAACAGGCGCTGGAGTATGTAAGAGAGTGCATTGCTTTCGC
Source organism: Alteromonas sp. CH_MED4-4 (assembly GCF_037029575.1). Taxonomy (NCBI): domain Bacteria; kingdom Pseudomonadati; phylum Pseudomonadota; class Gammaproteobacteria; order Alteromonadales; family Alteromonadaceae; genus Alteromonas; species Alteromonas sp. CH_MED4-4. The sequence goes on from NZ_JAYMEU010000040.1 coordinate 13,763, forward strand.
TATGATGGCTTGCTCAAGCTTGGCGCAGTGAAAAAAGATTACTGACAAAAAGATCGATATTCAAAGTCAGTTCTTAGCTATGCTTGATAGATAACAACGCAACCAAAGCCGATGTTCATGCCTTATTGCCAAACTCACTTTCTCGCTGTAGCGCCTAAGCAAGTTGAAGACATCTTATCGTCATTTGCTAAGGAGAACTTTGTCGCTGGTCAGAAAGCTTACTGGCTAAATGATGGAGGCATTAACATCGACGCTGGTGAAAACGATATTCGGGCTTACTATTACGAGAATGAAGCAACTATAAAGTTCTTCTGTCGCGATGAGCGTAATATGACTATATACGATAGAAAGCTCAGAGCCTTTGCCGCCAAACATAGTGTCTCGCTTAATGAAGAAAGTTCTGGGTACTTATTTAATAAGCTTACCGGAAAATAATTATGATCAACTCACTTGATGTGCTGAAGTTAGCTAAACAGATCTCACGAGATAGTCTTTCTGATGCTCTCAGTCATGAACTGTTAACTCACGGGAATACGCTTTACGGTAAGCACACCGATTTCCCAAACTACATTGAACGCATCACGCCCAGAGGAAAAAAATCACTTGGGTTCTGGCGAAATGGTGAGTTCGAGGAAGTGATTTGCCTGCTATAAAAAACAAAGCCCCCGCTTAGAACACCGAGGGCGAATGGGTTGGGCTCACAAAGGTTAGATACAGATATTAAAATAAGCGAAACCATATCTATCCTTATCGTACATGACGTTAAGAATATGATTGTAAAGTCTATACTTAATAAAGAGTCAATAGGTACCTAAAAATCGTTCAGGTAAAACTTGGGCATTTACGAATAAATGCCCAAGAACACTACTGATCCCCTTTACTATGCACGAGTCGATAGAGTACAGGCAGCACTACCAGTGTTAGCAAGGTTGACGATATTATCCCGCCGATGACCACCGTGGCCAAAGGCCGTTGCACCTCTGCACCTATGCCCGTATTGAGCGCCATGGGCACAAATCCAAGGCTTGCCACTAGTGCTGTCATTAATACCGGACGCAAGCGAATAAGTGCCCCTTCAACAATGCTATTCACTAATTCTCCGGTTTCTAGCAAACGTTGCTTGATGAAGGACAGCATTACCAATCCGTTTAATACGGCAATCCCAGACAACGCGATAAATCCTACCGACGCGGATATGGATAAAGGCATATCCCTTAACCAAAGAGACATTACACCGCCTGTTAATGCCAAAGGGATACCTGTGAAGATAATCAACGCATCGCGTATAGAACCAAACGCAATTACCAGCATTGTCAAAATCACAAACAACGTAACCGGTACCACAATAGTCAATCGTTGACTCGCACTCTCGAGCTGCTCAAAGGTTCCACCATAGTCGAGCCAATAACCAGCAGGTAAATCTACTTCATCATTGATTCTCGCCTGAGCTTCTTCAACAAAAGTGCCAATATCTCTGTCACGCACATTTGCTGTGACAACAATACTACGTTTGCCATTTTCCCGGCTTATTTGGCTAGGTACTTCTTTAAATGCCAGTGTGGCTAATTCGCTTATCGGTACATGCTCACCAGAGGGCGTGACGATGGGAACGCTCTCAAGCTGAGTGAGTTCATTTCGAATGTCGTCGCCATATCGCACGACAATCTCAAAGCGTCTGTCGCCTTCAAAAATCATTCCAGCGGTTTCTCCACCTGTCGCAGCATTGAGCCATAACTGCAAGTCGGCTATATCCAAACCAAAGCGTGCCAATTGATCAGGCTTTGGTGTGACGGTGAAGATTGGAATGCCTTCTACCTGCTCAAGCCTCGCGTCATCAGCTCCTTCAATCGTTGAAATAACGGTCAAAATGTCAAAAGCAGATGCAAAGAGCGTATCTAAGTCATCCCCAAATAGCTTTATCCCCAAATCTGCCCTTACGCCACTAATCAATTCGTTAAAACGCATTTGTATAGGTTGCGTAAATTCATAATTATTGCCGGGCAAAGTAAACAAGTCCTCTTCAAACGTTTCCACTAACTCAGCTTTTGTCATTGATGGATCGGGCCATTGCTCCCGAGGCTTTAAAATAACAAACGTATCAGTAATGTTTGGTGGCATAGGGTCGGTGGCGACCTCACCCGTACCCGTGCGACCGAATACCGTCTGTACTTGCTCATACTGCATAAGTTTCGCTTCAAGAGTTTTTTGCATTTCAACTGCTTGTTCTACCCCTGTCCCAGGGATCCGTATTGCCTGTACTAAGATATCACCTTCATTGAGCTGGGGAATAAACTCGGAGCCTAATTTACTGCCCATCCATAAACTGCCGACAACCAAAGCACTCGCTGCTACTACCACTAGCCATCTAAAACGCAGCGCTCCCGTTAAAACAGGACGATAGACTGCCTTTGCACCTTTAATAATTGGGCTTTCTTTTTCGCTAATTTTACCTCTCATGAAAATTGCTATCGCCGCAGGCACTACGGTAAAACAAAATACCATTGCGGCAAGCAAAGCCATTATCACGGTCGCTGCCATGGGGTGGAACATTTTACCTTCGACGCCAGTGAGCGTGAACAAGGGGATATAAACAATGGTAATGATCAATACACCAAACAAACTGGGACGTATGACTTCATTAGTGGCTTCATATACAACATTCAGTCTTTCTTTGAGCGGTAGAGTTGCGCCGTTTTGCTTCTGGGATTCGGATAATCGCCTGATACAGTTTTCAACAATGATAACTGCGCCATCGACAATCAAGCCAAAATCAAGTGCGCCTAAACTCATTAAGTTAGCAGACACATCGGTTTTGACCATACCCGATATCGTGGCAAGCATTGCCAGGGGTATTACAGCGGCTGTAATAAGTGCAGCTCGCACATTCCCAAGCAAAACGAATAGCACAACGATGACAAGTAAAGCGCCCTCGACGAGGTTTTTCTGTACTGTGTCGATGGTTTTGTCAACGAGGCTTGTTCTATCGTAAACCGCTTCAAGGATAACGCCCTCGGGTAAGCTTGTTTTAATGGTTTCGAGCTTACTGTCCACAGCTTTGGCGACCGTACGAGAGTTTTCTCCCACTAACATCATTGTCGTGCCAATCACTGTTTCTTGGCCATTTAACGTGCCGGCTCCAGAGCGCAGCTCTTTACCGAGGTTGATTTGGGCGATGTCTTGAATTTTTACCGGTACGCCATCAATGACCTTAACAACCACTTGGCCGATATCGTCGATGCCCTTCAGTTGGGCTTCCGATCTGATCAGTACTTGTTGCCCATTTTGTTCTACAAAACCAGCGCCTTGATTCGCATTGTTGCGTTCTAGCGCACTGAGAAGGTCACCTGTACTTATCCCAAAGTTTATCATTGCGACTGGATTAGGATTCACATGATATTGCTTTTCAAATCCGCCTATCGCATAAACCTCGGTCACCCCCTCAACAAGCGACAATTGGGGCTTAACTACCCAATCATGGATCTCCCTTAATGCCATAGCATCATAGGGTTGACCGTTGTCCTGTCGCGCCTGAGGCTCAGCACTTAACGAGTACATGTAAATTTCACCCAAGCCTGTGGCGATAGGGCCCATTTCAGGGGTTAACCCTGTTGGCAATTGCGCCGCGATGGCGGTGAGACGCTCGTTGACGAGATTTCGTGCGAAATATAAATCGGTGCCCTCTTTAAACACGACTGTGACTTGCGACAAGCCATAGCGTGATATCGAGCGGGTATACGATAAATTAGGCAAACCGGCCAGCGAGGTTTCAACTATAAACGTTATGCGTTGCTCAGTCTCCAAAGGCGAGTAACCTGGGGTTGCGGTATTTATCTGCACTTGCACGTTGGTGATATCAGGCACAGCATCAATCGGCAGTTGTTTGTAACTGTACATACCAAAAAAGGCGACAAACAAGGCGAACAACATCATGACACCACGGCGCTCAATCGACAGACGGAGTATTCGTGCAATCATGCTCTCACCTCACCGTTTTTATGGACTTGGCTTTGCTTTTGACAATAAATGCGCAGGTAATTAGTCATCATCGCCCGCCTCCATTTTTAATAAATCAGCTTTTAGTAGATAGCTATTTTCTACAACGACTTGCTGGCCTATTTGAACGCCCTTCACAATCTCTACTAAACGGTTGTCCGTGTTCCCAAGTTTTACTTGGCGGGGGTAAAATCGTTCCCCTTCTTTGACAAAAACAATGGTTTGCCCATCTAACTCTTGTATTGAACTTTTGGGGAGTGCCAGATTGACTTCTTGGAAACCAATCTGAATATAACCCTCTACCATAGCGCCTAAAGGCCAATAACCACTGCCATTATCAACGTTCACAAACGCGATAGAATAGGGTTTGTCATCCGGTGAGGACGTAATGTGGCTTATACTTGATTGTTGCTGCAATTCCTCAAGCCTTAAAGTGACTTCCATATCAGCGGCAATATGAGTACGTTGTTTGGGGAAAATAGCCAATTGAGCAATTGCGCGAGAGTAATTAGCAACAGAAAGCAGCACTTGACCGTTGGTGAGCTCACCATCATTGGCGTGTCTAGCTATGATTTTTCCAGACATCGGTGAGGTGATTGAGTATTGATTTAAACTCTCGTTTGACTCAATGATTGCCAGCGTGTCACCTTTTTCTACTTTATCTCCAATATTCACCATGATACGTTTTACAACACCGTCGAAGCGGGCACGAATATGACTCAGTGACGCAGGATCATGAACTATCCGCCCAAATGTTCTGGTTGTGAGCGATAATGATCCTGACGCGGCTGAAGCAGTCACGATATCGTGTTCAAGCATCCGTTCTTGAGATAACACTACGTACTCGGGTCTTTCTTCGGCTTCCTCATCGTCATCATCAGCCAGGGCGACAGTAGCAAACAGTAAAGTAAGTAGCATGGCTAACACGCCAAGCAAGTCACGTGCGCTAGTGAGTAATGTAAATTGTGATGTATTCATTATTTTTTCTCTAGTAATTCTGATGATTGAGCAGACGTCGAGGGAGAGTCAGAAAACACGGGAATTCCCGTAAGTGCCTCTAGATCTGCGCTTCGAAGGTGGACTAAGCCTGCGGCTTTTATCAGTGTTCGTTGCATATCTATGAGTTGCTGTTGCGTTGTCACCCACTCTATATAGTTGTAGCGACCACTTTCATAGCCATCCCGCGCCAATTTCAATGCAGATTCCAATGTGGGAACGACATTGTCTTGAAGGGTCGTAACAGTGAGCAAGGCTTGATCTTTTGCACTAATGACTTGATTTAATTGGCGAGTGAGTTCACGAATTTTCGCTTGTTTTTGATAGTCGATACTGTCAAGCAATGCGCGCTGTTGTTCGTATTCTCCTAGATTCCGCTGCTTGGTATTTAACGGCACCGAAATACTGGCGACTAACGCTGTGTCATTAATTCCCTGCATTCTTCGGATACCGGCTTCCCACGCAATGTCGAACTGCTGACTGGCCTGAACCACTCTCAATCTGGCCTCTTGTACCCGATAGTTATCAGCATAAAGCAGAACGTGTGGATTGCTTTGAAGCTGTGAAAGCATATGTTCAAGTGATAGTGAATTTGGAAACGATAACAGTGTCCCTTCAACTTCCGCAAACGCAGCGTTAGTGTCACCCCACATGATGGCCAGGTCGCGTTTATACTCATTGAGTTTTTGTTCACTTATCAATAACGACAAACGCGCCTGCGACAACGCTGACTCTGCACGTTTTTTCTCAAGTGGTGAAGAAGCCCCCGCTTCAACCCGTGTAGAGACTGTCTGAAGCATTGTGCGAGCCAGCATTTCAGCTCGTTGCTCAGTCTTGTGCAACGCTTGTTGGACAATGACATTGATATATCGTCGAGTTGTTTCACCCAAGATGTCCAGCGTACGAATGCGCCGTTGTGTAAGCAGTTGTGCTTTTTTTGAACTCACCACATTCATTCGGCCGCTGACTTTATCTCCAAGCTCGATGACCGACGATAAGGTCAGTGTCAATTCGGCATCTTTGATACCAGACACTTCGCCTGTTCCCAACACATTTTCAACTTCAACCCCAACAGACATTTCAGGTCGTAAGCTGGCCATTTTTGATTCACCATCCAAAGCCGAAGATTTAAATTCGAACACAACTAAATCTGGGTTGTTTGATAATGTGCGTTTGAGCGCATTTTCAAGCGTGATTGAAGACTTTTGCGCATTGGCAGATTGAACAGATATGCTCATGGTTACCAGTGCAGCAGATATCAATTTCAGATACGCTGAGCTAGCTTTTTTTATGCCCAATGGGCGTGAAGAACTCATAAAAGAACCTTTTGTTCATAAGATAACGACATACATGGAAAGCACCCATGCAAACATATAGGAGGGAATGGATTAATGTTGAGGTGGGCGCAAAAGGCCTTCGACTAGGCCGTCAGTGACGTTGCGGGAATAACTGTATTGATTGGTATATAACGGTTTAGATACGTCATTTATTGGGTGTTGTGCCAGAAACTTAATCTGTCCACATTGACACAGCACACAATGGAAACACTTAGACTCTTCACTCGACGTATTATCACCAGCATTTACATTTTTTTCGGGAACATCATAAGTGCCTATCGACTTTGATTGTTCAGGGACTGACGATACCTCCGCAGGGTAGTCATCGCATTGAGCGGCGAACGAAAAGCCCGATTGACACATGAGCAAAGTAATAAGTAGCCATGCCAACCTACGCAGTTTTGATGTGCAATTAAAAATTGGCATTTTCTTATCAACTTTGCGCATTAAGCGCTCGCTGTCTTTCATTTCCAGCATCTTCGAGGATCATTTTTGCCCCGCGCAACACAACGCACGAAACTATCACACCGATAACCAGATCAGGCCATCGAGAATCGAGCCAAAACACCAAAACGCCAGCAAAGATAACACCTAAGTTGGCAATCACATCGTTGGCTGAAAATATCCAGCTTGCCCGCATATGCACTTCTTCATTTCTTTGTTTGCGTATGATCACAAGACAAATGACATTAGCAATCAGTGCAACTGCCCCCATAGCCATCATTAGTCCCGATACAGGTTCGCTACCGTAAATTGACCGTCTTACAATATCAATGATAATCAACACACCCAGTGCCATCTGAAAAAAGCCGCTAATTCTAGCCGCATTGGCTTTGTGCAATAGCGATTTACCAATAGCATAAAGGGCAACACCATAGACAACTGCGTCGGCGAGCATATCAAGTGAATCGGCTATTAATGCGGTTGAATCAGCAAGCAACCCGATCCCCATTTCTATAACAAACATTGTCGCGTTTATTCCCAAAAGCCAATACAAAACCTGTCGTTGAGACTGGTCTTTTATTTCAACTTCGCACCCACATCCGCTCATTAGAAACACACTCTTTACTGATGAATAGTATGAGTATAAAGTCTATACTTGGTATAGAGTCAACGGTTAGGAGAAAAAAATGAAAATTGGTGATGTCGCAAAGACGACAGGTTGTAGTATTCAGACCATTCGTTTTTATGAAAAGAAGGGGCTCTTGCCTGAGCTTAAGCGCTCAAGTGGAAATTATCGTGTCTACGACAAGGGGACTATTGAACAACTCCTGTTTATCAAACAGTGTCGTTCATTAGATATGTCTATCATGGAAGTAAAAACGCTAATGGACAGTCGTTCGAGGCCAGATCAGAGCTGTTCAAATATCAATACGTTAATAGCTAAGCATTTATCAGACGTCATTATTCGCATTGAAGAGCTAAACGCATTAAAGTCATCACTCGAAAATATGGCGTCATCGTGTGACCAAGACAAAACCATTAGGGACTGTGGTATTTTAAATTATTTACACACTTAAAATTGTAAGAAGAACACAATTTCACTGTGCGCGCTCACCTTAACTTGTATCTATCGGCTAACATTCGTCATTTGTGTAGATTTATAAGGCAAAAATCAATAGCCTGATATTCAGCGTTTGTAGTCTACCGTGTACGATTTTCTGCCATTGACCCGTAGAGATTTTTACAATTCGCACCGTTCTTTACCAACAAGTTTTATCTCTGAATCGAAAACGCTGAGCATTTATTTTACAGTCTCAGCGTACTAGAGACGTAGATATTGGCCACAAACTTCACTGGCAGCTCTCAAGTCTCGAGCTTTTTGGGTTTTCAAATTCAAATCAGAAATAATCGACTATCCTTGAAAGAACAATTGTAGAAACGATAGCGAAGCCTAAGTAAATCAACACATTTGGAAACTTCTTTAGCTCATCCACTTCTGCATCTCCCTCAAGAAGCATACTATTTACTATTGTGAGTGGAATAAATGTTAAAAAGCCCAATAGATTCAGTGGATGAGCAACCGCGACTCCCCCGACAACAAATACAAGTTGTAGTACAAAAACAAACTTCACAAAGGAGTTTGAACGTTTAGTCGTGCTACCTACATCAACCAAAAATGAATAACTAAAATACGGATATAAAATACTTTTTACAAAGATAACCAAGTCGAATTCTTCGACTTTAGCTTTCCTACTAAAATTTTTGTAATAGTAATAAATGTTAAACAGCCCAAGAGTAGCAAACGAAATTGCCATCAATTTCGAGCTGTTTACTGCATAAAGTTTTGATTTCAATAGTTACTCCAAAATTTCTTTGACCGCATTTACAGCATCCGCTATTGCAGTTGTTGATTGTGTGACTTTAACCTCCACTCCTACAGAGGCAGAAACACCAATCTTTCCTTTAGCATCACCTTGCGGTTCAGAGACGCTTCCTTGCGGTTGTATGTCACCATTGATTGTTTTTTCAGAAACTAAGTCCTGTGCAACCGCAAATGGCCCAACAGCCGCGTCTGCATTCACTGAAGTCTCTACTATTGTTTCGTTTTTGGCCACATCGCCACTTGGTGACTGTTGATAGCTAGGTGTTAATGATAAACCAGCCCCCAGTCTAGGACTTGCACTAACAGAAGCCGACAACTCCAATGTCTGATCATCGAACGACAATGAAAGAGAGACTCTCGCTCCAGCAACAGCTATCGCTTCACCTGTTACGCTAACAGTATGTTTTTCTCTACCATCAGGGTCAACGTATTTATAGGGATTATTGCTTACGTATGAGTATCTGTTAAATGTAGATATGTCAGAGAGTTTGAATCCAACAGGATCATTCGAGTAAAAACGACCTATAACTGGATCATAGTATCGTGCCTGCATATAGCTTAAGCCCAATTCACTATCGAACTTGTGTCCCGCATAGCCTATTTCATTACTAGCAGTCTCATAGGTATCCCCAAATGGCTTATAGTGTCGTCGACTATTGTTAATAAGTGTTCCACTATTGTTAGATTGCGCCGTAGTGCTGCCTAGAATATCAGTATGAATAAAACTTGCTGATGAACTAGAATCTTTTGCTATGAGACGACTTCCAATATAAATGTAGTTTTTCCAAACGCCATTACTCTCACTGAAGAGAAGCTTTCCATCTTGACTGTAATGATAATATGCCGTGCTCCCGCTCTTCGCAGACTTTACTCGGCGATTGAATCCATCATAGGTAAATGAAAATCCGTTCGCCGCAGTCATCTGATTCGCCAAGTTGTAACTCATACTAAAGTGACTGTTATGAATAATATTGCCACGAGTATCGTAGTTAAAGTAACCATAGGCTTTTGCTTTGCTTCCAGAAGAACTGATACTTTTAAGTCGACTTTGGTTTGAATCAATAGAATAGATTAATGTGAATCTGTTTGAACTCAAGCTGTAACTGCTTTTGGAAACTAGAGTTATCAGGGATGAAGGAATTACCGAAGTTGTGCGTATGCTCCTATAGTAATCCCAAATATATCTGCATAAGCGACTCGAATAAAAGCGCCAAGATCATAGCCCAGATTTAAATCAGTTTTGAGATAATAAAGTCAGCTTTCAACCGTGCTTTTGGTTCTGAAACGTTTGCTAAGCCATACCCTCAAACTTCTTTAAGAGAGAAGCAAAGAGTGCTCTATTGTTCGCTTTTTAGTATCTAAAAAGACAATAATTTGCGAAACATTGTTTCATTAAAAACTAGTCCTGACGGGTGAGGTTTACATCTTCTCAGGTTACAGTTTTTACATTACATATGCTTGAACACTTTCGATGCTGAACAGCTTATTAGTAGAAACCCTGTAGCCGATTCAACTCCTGCTATCATTCGTAGATGTCCGTCCGGCTCGATACTTCCAAGACCCAATGTAGTAATCGTAGTTAGTGAAAAGTAAAAAATATCCATGGAAGTGGCAGGTTGCTTAAAATCGCCGAGCTCGAAATAAAGTCCAATTTCATACGCCAGAGTAAAAATGACTGCTAGTAAAAGTTGGCTCGAAATGGCAATAACGACTACCGACAGTGTTTTTATCCAAGCTCCCTTCAATCTCTCGCTGATATTGTCCGCGACTACTGAAATATTAAAAAGATGCAGCCCTACGCAGATCAACAGTGCAGTTAAAACTATTAATATAGACAAAAACATAATATTTCCTTGTTGGTACAAAACTTGACTAGTTAAGATTGATTGGTTTGTGACCTCTCTCAAGCTTTCTTTTGTTAGAAAGATTTACAAATATTAACTATTTCTTAAGTAAGGATTACATATGAAATACTCTAAGTTCGCTGCAATGATAATAACTTCAACTGTAGCGATGTTTTTAATGATGTACTTAAATACCTACGCTATCTCGCATGTCTGGTTCAGTGAGACAAGGACTTATATGGCACTCTATATGGGGGCAGGCATGGCGATTATAATGTTAGCTTTCATGTTAGGTATGTATAGCAACAAGAAACTCAATACAGCCATTTTTATAATAGCGGCACTTACTTTCGCCTTGTGTATCTATCTTGTTCGTTCACAAAGTACCATTTCAGATACCGCTTACACGAAAGCAATGATTCCTCATCACTCTATAGCTATTTTGACTAGTGAGCGTTCTAACCTTGAAGACGTTCGCGTACGAGAATTAGCAAACGGCATTATTAAAGCTCAGCGAAAGGAAATAAAGGAGATGGAGTGGTTGATAGAGGATATAAATAAGAATGGCAAGGTAACAACTCAGGAACAGGCCGAACAGCGTCCAATTCCTCAATTTGAAGGTAAATTGAATAAAGGAAAGGAAAATGAGTAAGAAAGCTATCCTATATAGAATGGTTACTAAAGAGCACATTTGCCCTTACGGTTTAAGGTCAAAAGACTTACTAGAGCGAGAAGGCTATTCAGTAGAAGACAATCATCTTACTTCACGTAATGACACCGATGATTTCAAGCAAAAGCATGGTGTAGAAACGACGCCTCAAACCTTCATCGAAGAAAAGCGAGTTGGTGGATATGATGAGCTTCGTAAATACTTCGGGAAAGGAGAAGCGGGGCAGAACGGAACTACTTATGCACCTGTTATTGCGATTTTTTCTGTGGCAGCTCTGCTATCGTTAGCATTCCAGTTTTTTGTTTCTGAAGACTTCATCTCTATAAGAACACTGGTTCTCTTTATTGCTTTCTCAATGACACTACTTGCAGTTCAAAAATTGAAGGATTTGTATAGTTTTACAAATTCGTTCATAACCTACGATTTGTTGGCAATGAGGTGGCTTCGATATGGTTACATCTACCCATTTCTTGAAGCCTACGCGGGGATAGGAATGGTAGCTCAACTGCCTGCCATAGCTGTTGCGCCATTTTCACTATTTATAGGAACCGTTGGGGCAATTTCTGTCTTTAAAGCAGTATATGTGGATAAACGGGAGCTCAAATGTGCTTGTGTCGGTGGGGACAGTAACGTGCCGTTAGGTTTTGTTTCACTATCAGAAAACATTTTTATGATAGCAGGCGCATTACTCATGTTATCTTTTTAGTTACAAGAGTTGCTTATCGACTAAACTTAATAAAAGTAACTCTATCAGCTTTTAAGATTGAAAAGACTGCTTGTTTAACTACATAGGAAGTTGTTTATCTTAGTTACAAGCAAATGTCATTGATTAAAGTGTCCTTAAGACTTATCTTTTCTAAGGGAATAACGTCGCGTAAAGGTTGAGAGCAAATACAAAGTTATGAGATCTATTATTTTCACACTATGCATTGGATATTTATTGGTACTGTTTACCGTGCCAGTTGATGCGTGTGAAATGAAAATGGATGAACATAGCTCATTAACTAAGGCTTCTCACAAATTCGCAGACGCTCATGAGGAGAAACGTAGCAGTTCACCTAGTTCTAAGCATCAAAGCGCTCACACTGATGGACACCCCTCGCATTCGGGTAAATCAGGTTGCTGCAATGATGGATGTATGTGTATAGCTACCAATTGCTACCACTTTGCAAGTCTTTTTTACGTTCCCATTCGTCAATTTGAAACAACTTTTGCTGAGCAGTATGACATTATCGCTCTAGCTGTTCCCCCCAAAATTTTCACTCCACCTTTTCGTCCCCCGATAGCCTAAGGTACTGACTTAGTTAGTAATACTTTTTAAATGGATGAAATTCCTTCGTCCAGTTAGTATCAATTCAAAGGCTAAAAACTATGAAAAATTCTATCGACAACGGTCGCAGAAGATTTGTGCTCGCTGCCCTGACCTCAAGCGCTGCGGCTGCGTTAACCAACGTTAGTCCTCTATGGGCAGCACCTGTTGGTCGCCATTTTAAAGATCAAGTTTTGACAGGTGATATTAAAAATCTCAATGTGTCAAAAGCGCAATTGCCAATAGGCTCAAATATGGGCTCACCTATAACGATCAATGGTCAAATGCCGGGCCCGTTGATTAGATTGAAAGAAGGACAGAGAGCGCACCTCAATGTAACTAACCACCTAAACCAAGATACTTCAATACACTGGCACGGGATTATTTTACCACCAGATATGGATGGCGTTCCGGGAGTTTCCTTTGCCGGAATAAAACCTGGCGAAACATTTAAATATGCATTCGATGTCGAGCAAAACGGCACCTACTGGTACCACAGTCATTCAGGCCTCCAGGAACAGTTGGGCCATTTAGGACCTCTTGTGATCGACCCCGCAGATGGGGACATTGGGGCTGATAGGGAACATACAATTATTTTAAGCGATTGGACGTTTTCAGACCCCCATGACGTTATGCGAAAACTGAAGGTAGCGGAAGGTTATTACAATTATCAAAAGCGAACTATTTTCGACACGTTAGAAGACGTAAAGAAAAAAGGGCTTGCCGATACATGGGAAGAGCGTGCTATGTGGGGTGCAATGCGTATGAGCCCTCGCGATATAGCTGACGTTACAGGCAGTACATATACATACTTAATGAATGGCCGGACACCACAAGATAATTGGCAAGCCCTGTTTAAAGTAGGCGAGAAAATCCGGTTGAGGATCATAAATGGTTCTGCGATGACTTATTTCGACTTTCGCATCCCAGGGCTTGAAATGACAGTTGTAGCTGCAGATGGTCAGCCTGTTAAACCAGTAAATGTGGATGAGTTTCGAATTGCAGTAGCGGAAACTTATGACGTAATCGTTCAGCCAAAAGAGCGAAAAGCTTATACCTTTTTTGCGGAAAGTTTTGATAGAAGTGGATATGCGCGTGGCACCCTAACCCCGTCAATTGGCCTTACTGCAGAGGTTCCCCCACAGCGAGTTATCACAGAGCGTGGCATGGCGGCGATGGGGATGGACATGTCTGGTATGAAAGGCATGAATATGGATAAGTCCAAGGTCGACAGCTCGGGCATGGCTGCTCCAAAAGGTGAAATGAAAGGAATGGGGCAGCATAGCGCCCATACAATGCATGGCACCCAAATGGAAGGAGAAATGACCCCCTCCAAAAAGCTCCCAGTAGAAAGCATAGACATTGTCCACAGCGAAGACGGGCACGGCGCTGGTGCAGCGATGATTGCTAAAAATCCAAGCTCTAGGTTGGATGAACCTGGGATCGGTTTGGAAGACAGCCCACATCGTGTCCTTGTTTATACAGATTTAGTCGGTGAAAGTCCTTGGCCTGACGAAAGAGAGCCGGAACGTCAAATTGAGCTTCACTTAACGGGCAATATGGAAAGGTACATGTGGTCGTTCGATGGCAAAAAGTTTAGTGAAGTAGACGGATATGTACGTTTCAATTATGGCGAGAGACTACGTCTGATCTTGGTTAATGACACTATGATGGATCACCCTATTCATTTACATGGTATGTGGATGGAACTTGAAAACGGCCAATATCCAAGACCTCGTAAACACACGATCAGCCTCAAGCCTGGAGAGAAGGTCTCGTTACAAATCAGCGCAGATGCCCCCGGTGAGTGGGCGTTTCATTGTCACCTGCTATACCACATGGAAGCAGGTATGTTTCGTGTTGTACAGGTCGCATAGGAGATTAAAATGAAACAGATATTAATAGCAGGCCTAATAACATTAACTTTGAGCGTTGACAATGCTTTGGCTCAATCAAGAGATGACTGGCCATCTCCTATTCCTAATGAATATTTTGGCCAAGTTCTATTTGACCGACTTGAATATAATCGCACTGATGAGCAGCAAAATATAGGGGTCTGGGACATGCAAGCGTGGTATGGCGGAGATTACCATCGTCTTGTTTTTAAAAGCGAAGGCGAAAATACACAAAACGATGGAATGCCTACTGATCTGGAACGAGCAGAACTGTTGTACGGTTATCTAGTTTCTTCTTTTTGGTCTATACAATTTGGTGTGGGCACAAAGGGAGAGCTGTCATCAGATGCGGATATGGAGAACTATGCGGTGGTCAGTTATCAAGGTCTAGCTCCTTACTGGTTTGAAATGGAAAATTCACTGCGTATTAACGAAGACGGTGACATGCAGTTCATCAATGAAACCGAATATGACTGGCAACTAAGTCAAGTTTCCTATCTGCAACCGCGACTGGAAGTTGTTGCCAACCTCACCGATTCTGAAAAGTATGACCGTCAAAGCGGGTTGAGTAATATTCGTATTGGTTTGCGATATCGGCATGAAATAGTGAGGGAGGTAGCACCTTATGTCGGTGTTTATTACAGCAAAGCTTTGGGAAATACAGCTGATGCATTAAAGGCTGAAGGCAAGTCAACCAGTGAAACTGGTGTAGTGTTAGGTGCAAGGATTTGGTTTTAAACGCCCTACGCTAAAAATGAAATAACTGGTATGCCATTGCCAGTTATTTCTTTCTACACGTCTTCGAATTTGTTTTGTAATGGGCCTGTGTCCTTATATTTGCTGCAGGTTGCTTTTGTTGTTACTCAGGCTCACATGACATAAAGGAGTAACCAATATGAATGAACACGAGCATTCAAACAGGAAAGATTCGTTAAGCCTCTGGGGCGCGGTATCGATGGGAACTGGTGTAATGATAGGTGCTGGTATATTTGCTTTAACCGGGCAAATAGCAGAGCTGGCAGGCACATGGTTTCCTTTTGCGTTTTTAGTTGCAGCGATAATTGCAGGGTTTAGCTCATACAGTTACATCAAAATGGCACAGAAATACCCCTCTGCAGGTGGTATCGCCATGTTTCTGAAAAAAGCCTATGGTAGAGGTCTGCTGACTGGTGCCTGTGCATTGCTAATGTTTTTTTCCATGGTTATCAATGAAAGTTTGGTAGCCCGCACTTTTGGCACTTATGTCCTACAATTGTTTGACTCTCAGGGCGCTGAGTGGCTTATACCAGCGCTTGGCGTGAGTCTTCTTATTGTGGCATTCATTGTTAATATTTTGAGTAATCAATTCATACAGACCCTCTCATTTATTATGGCTTTTATCAAAATAGCAGGACTTGCAGTTTTGGCAATTGGTGGGCTGTGGGCAACCGGTTTGTCGTTTGAGAGCGTTTCAGCTCAACCGCAAGATACCAGCGCAACCGGTTTTCTCGGAGCCGTGGCACTTGGTATTTTGGGATACAAAGGATTCACTACAATCACAAACAGCGGAGGCGAGCTCAAACAACCAGAAAAAAATGTAGGAAGGGCCATAGTCATTTCTATATCCATTTGTGTGGTACTTTATGTTTTTGTCGCAGTTGCAGTAGGAGCAAATTTATCAATTGGCGAAATAATACAGGCAAAAGATTATTCGCTTGCTGAAGCATCTCGACCCGCATTCGGCCAGTATGGTGCTTGGTTTACTATAGCTTTCGCGATTATTGCCACGTCTTCCGGTGTCGTTGCCAGCATCTTCGCTGTTTCAAGAATGCTATCGATGCTTACATCAATGCAACTTGTGCCTCACCGTCATTTTTCATTACCGGGAGATATAAGAAGACATTCCTTAATTTATACGTTAGTCATCGCAATATTTCTTACCATATTCTTCGATTTGAGCCGCATAGCCTCAATCGGTGTAGTTTTTTATATCGTAATGGATATCTTCATCCACTGGGGAGTGTTCAAGCATTTACGAGATGATGTGCAAGCTAAAGCTTGGGTACTAGTCAGTGCAATTATTCTCGATATCATTGTTCTTCTATCTTTTATGTGGGTGAAAGCAAAATCAGATATCTTCATTGTTGGGATTTCTGTGGCTGGACTTCTTATCGTATTCGCGGCTGAGAAATGGTTTCTAAAGCTCCATGCGTATGATGATGATGATAAAAATTATAACTGATGCAAATCATTGAAGCTGTTCATGAACTACATCGACGGAGTAAGACAATATTCAGCGTAGGCAGAGTAGCAGCCTAAAAGGTAAGCGCAGTTGTTATGAATAGGAAAGGAATTAACCGGCATTAGCGTGCCGGTTATTTTTACTCGTGGCACACTTTAACCGCTTTTTTGCTGCTTCAGTGTATTCATTATTTCAGCAAACTCCTGTCCTTTTGACTCAGGTGGCTGGCTACAACCCTGCTTCTCTGTATTGGTTTGACTGGGTAGTTGCATGGCTTGCTGTAAGGCTAATTCTGAATTATTGGTTATCATAATATCTCACCGTTAGTTTAAATTTATGTGGCAGTAGATATCAGCAAATATCGTACCTGTGCTAAAAGGACAAATACTGACTATTTATTTAGCCCTCACTACTACAGCTGCCTATTGTAAATACTGGCAATAAGCCAACCCAGTACACCTGCGAACAAAGCCCATAAAGCTCCGCCTATCACTACACCCAATAAAGGCACGTTCCATATCATCCCTTGCCAGTCTGAAAACATTATATTACCAGCCATGGGTGACATCATGTCGGGCATTGTAATAATGAACAAAGAACTAACAACTAACAACACTCTCGAAGCTGAACGATGCGGCGCACGCGAACGCAAATACATTTTCTCGAATTTTCATCTTACGCCTCCTTAAAGCCAGCATCATAATGGGGTTCTAGGGATTTTCCCCTCTAAAAAGACATAATCCTCTGTAGACCACACCAATAAATGGCTGCGGAGGTGGGTTACTACTTATAAGTGTGGCAAATTAGGTAAATATCGTACATTTAATACGGAACAGCCCTGATATGGCCATCAAAAACGAAATTACTATTCTCACGAGAGCAGAACAGGCAGATCTTTATTCCCCACCCATTTTTTCAATCGAAGAACAACGTCTGTACTTTTCTCTGAACGATGCGGAATTGGCAGTTTTTCGGTCAATTCGTCTCAGAGCTCATAGATGTTACTTTGTCGCGATTTTGGGATACTTCAAATCAAAGCCCGTCATCCTAGATATCGCTTACTCGCAGGTTTCTAAGGATTTAATGTTCATCAGTAAAGAGCTGCTTGGCGGCAAGGGGCTCAGACCATTCACTCCCTCACAAAAACAAAAAGATCGACTCTACGCAAAAGTATTAGACCTTGCTGGTTATCACAAATGGGACGAAAGTCAGCACTTCAATTCTCTTTTCGACCACCTTGTTCAGGTGGGCAATGCCTGGCTGGAGCCGCGTTACCTCTTTGATACTGCTATTGAATTCCTAACCAGTCACAGCATTGCTATCCCTAGGTACACCGTACTCCAGAGACTGATAAGCAGAGCGATGCAGCAGGTCAGAAAAGACCTGGCGCACCAACTTAATCAACTCACCAGTCCTGAACTTCACGTCTTTCTGGACAGCATAACAGCCATTGATGACGGACTAAGCCTGAACCAGCTCAGAGGCGGTGCAAAAAGTCTGACCGTACCTGAACTTAAAAAAGAGCTTGCCCTTTATCATCAGTTAGCGCCATGGCGCACGCAAATCAATGGCGTTATCGATGGGCTTAATCTGTCTCTTAAAAATCGACAACACTTCGGTGAGCTCATCAACTATTACGGTAGTAAACTCAAACGATTCAAACGCGCACAGCAGCATCTATGGTTGCTATGTCACCTGACAGAGCGGATACAACTGGCACTGGAACGGTTAACTGATGGGTTCATTTACCATATCCGCAAGCAACAAGAAGCTGCCAACACCTTTGCACAACAAGCAGTGTTCCTGTCCTGGCAGTCAGCCGCGGACAATGTCACGAAAGCGGCAGAGTTACTGCATCTGTTTGTGGATGAGAACATTGATGATAATCAACCCTTCTCAGTAGTCAGACAACAGGCATTGAAGGTCATGAATGACAGGGATATCCAGACCCTCTGCCTTTACCTGAAAAAACAGAAACGGACCGTGGAAGAGTACCAGTGGCAACATTACGATGAACAATGCAATCTCCTGGAGCAACTGTTAAGGCAGGTGTTCTTGTGCCTTGAATGTGAGGCCGGTAAAGGCTCAGAAGCCGTCGTCGCCCAACTTCAACAGATGCAGACGGAAATCGCATTCGGTGGACCACTGAAGACGATGGATACGTCGCTCATCCCGAAAAAGCACCTCCCATGGTTGGTTAAACAGGATAACGTTAACCCGCAACGTTACGAATGGCTGCTCTACCGCCAGTTGACTTCGCGACTGAACGGACGCATTTATTTGCCAAATGTTACCAAATACCGCGCACTGGAAGACGACCTGATCCCCCAGACATCGCAGGATACCTTGCTGGCCTCATCAACACTGGACAGACTAAAACAGCCCGCAGAGTTATTGTTACAGGAGAAACAACACCGGCTGGAAAGTGCACTCAAAGACGTTGCTCTCCATATTGATGAGGGAGACAATCGAAATGTGATCATGAAAAATCGTACCGGTACCCGCTGGCGTCTGCCGACCAAAAGCGCTACATCTCTGGTCAACAATCCCTTTTTTAAGCGAATGCAACCGGTCGGTATCGCGGATGTACTGCGGTATGTAGAGCGCGAAACCGGGTTCATGAAATGTCTGACTCATGTACTTCCGATACAAAAACAAGGGTTCACTCATCAGGATGATTTACTGGCCATTCTGATTGCCAACGCCACTCACCGTGGTGTGTATGGCATGGCGCAGATCTCCGATCGAAGCTATGAACACCTGAGTACGGTGCAGGCCAACTATATCCGGCCTGAAACGCTGCATGACGCCAGCGACGTGATCAATAATGCGGTTGCAGCGCTACCCATCTTCCGCCACTACCATATTCAGGAGGACCAGCTGCATGCCAGTGCGGATGGTCAGAAATTCGAAACCCATCTGGAAACCTTTAAAACCCGGTACTCCTCTAAGTATTTCGGCACCAACAAAGGGATCACGGCCATGACACTGGTGGCCAACCACAGCGCCCTCAATGCTCGGATCATCGGTTCCAACGAGCACGAATCACACTATATTTATGACCTGTTACAATCCAACAGCAGTGAAATCAAACCTGACGTACTCTCGACAGATACACACGGTGTCAATCATGTTAACTTCGCCTTACTGGATCTATGCGGTTACAGTTTTGCACCGCGATACGCGCAGTTCAGTAGTGTCATCAATGATCTGTTTGACGTAACTGAAAATGAACACGGCGGCACCAACCTTGCCCTGAAAAAGCCCATCAGGACGAATGTCATCGAAACGGGATGGCAGGATATTAGGCGCATTGTTCTGTCACTTCAGACAAAGCGAACGACACAGGCAATGCTGGTAAGAAAGTTGTCTGGTTATCCTTCGGGGCACCCGACATTACAGGCGCTGACGGAGTATAATCGACTGGTCAAAGCGCAATATTTACTGGATTACATAGACAATGCCAGTTTGCG
>NZ_JAYMEU010000041.1:0-29174 GCF_037029575.1 Alteromonas sp. CH_MED4-4
CGAATATATGGCAGCAATGAATCACGTTATTAAATCAACACGGTGTCTTGCAATCGGAGAGGGTCCATATATGGTATTGGATAGGCTATACGTAGTCATATGCTTTCGCGTCAACAAAGGACGCATAGCGCTTTGCCTTTCTGTCTAAGGCTAAAGCCATTATAAAGAATGAATTACAATGCAAAAAAACAACACGTTATTGATTAAATCCATGTCATTTGCGCTTTCTATTTTCTTTACTTCTCATCGAAGGGCGAGCACGTTCAACATAACTAGTTTTATCACAGGTACATTCACATCGAGCGCTCTCTTACTAGCCGGCGCTACCCTTTCATGGGCACATGCCGCTGAGACATCCTTATCAGCAACGCCAAGCATTTCGATATACGTTAGCGACGCCAATGGGGAGCCTGTGAAAGATATGGTGTTAACCCTAACGCCTAACTTTACGCTTGCATCAACACCACAGCGTGAAGAAGAGCCCGCCATAATGAATCAAATCGATAAACAATTTGCGCCTCACGTGCTTGTTGTTCAATCAGGCACAGATATTTCGTTTCCAAACGCAGATAATCTTTTTCATCACGTGTATTCTTTTTCCCCTACAAAACAGTTTGAGCTAAAACTCTACAAAGAGTTTACCGCTGAACCGCTTCGCTTTGAGCAAGCTGGTATTGTAGATATTGGCTGCAATATTCATGACTGGATGCTGGGCTATATTGTGGTAACCGACAGTCCATTTTTCGCAAAAACCGATGAAGAAGGCGTAATGAATGTTTCACTTCCGGTAGGCGAGTATAGTGTTATGACCTGGCACCCGCAGCAACCTGATGTGAAACTATTTAACAGCTCAACATTGCTTATCACCAACTCACAAGAATACAAATTTGTTCTTGATGCAGTTTTCAGTGGCGATGACTTCGACGAAGGATTTGGCGATTATTAATGCGTAATGTCTTTGCCATAACCGTCTGTTTGCTTTGCACGAGTTTAACACTTCAGGTTCACGGAGAAACCAAGGCCCTAGTAAGAACAAGCTTTGTGGCAAAAGATGATTCGCGAAGCTTTCAGCAAATGGGAACCGGCCATCAGCGTTATGAAAGTAACGGCTTACAGCTCTCTCATGCTGTAGTGATAGCTGACTTTATGTTAGCGGATAGTTGGTCGGCAGTTGGCGTCATCAATGGTTATAGCGATGGGGAGCAAAAGGTTGGATTCTCCGAGCTTTATTTAAAATATCGCCCGTTAGTCGCATCAAGCATAAAGCCTGAAGTAAAAATAGGGGCATTTTTTCCCGCTCTCTCAGCGGAAAATACCGACGCGGGTTGGTTATCGCCTCATTTTCTAAGTAACTCAGCAATTAATAGTTGGGTGGGTGAAGAACTAAGAACGGGCGGCATCGAAGTAAGTCTACGCCAAAATGGCAGGCAAATAAGAAGCCATTGGTCATGGAAAGTATTGGGCAGCGTGTTCAAAGGTAACGATTCCACCGGCACTCTGCTTTCTTGGCGAGGGTTTGCCCTTCACGACAGACAGTCCGTTTATAATGATCGCGTAAACTTCCTCCCCATTCCCGGCGTCGTCGATGAAGATAAGTTAAACGCACCGGCATGGACTGAACCCTTCAGAGAAATTGACAATCGGTTTGGGTACTACGTAGGAGCTCACTTAGCCTATGCTAGAAAGGCCGAGTTACGTTATTACTATTACGACAATAATGCAGACCCGAACATTGTTGACCCAGACCGCATTTATGCCTGGCATACGCGCTTTCATTCATTAACACTGCGATATTTACCACGACCTGAGTTAACGGTGTTTTCTCAAGTGCTACTAGGTGACACTTTGATGGGGGAGCATATCGTAGACAACGATTTTTCCAGTGCGTATATCGGTGCGGCATACAACCTAAAGCAATTAGGATGGGAAGATTTAACTTTAGCCATGCGTGGGGACTGGTATCAGGTGATAGATAACGATGATATTATGTATGACCCGAATGGAAGCAGAGGTAACGCCTTTACCGTTAGCGTAAGGTACGACATTACCTCTTATTTATCCGTTAGCACAGAGTGGCAATTAAATTCAGGGCATCAGGAGAATTTGCGTTTTTTCCAATCCGACGAGGACTATAGAGAGCAACTATTTCAACTGGCGTTCACTGTAACTCTGTAGCGAAGCGACTGGTGTTCGTCCTACCCTTTCGCCACTTCAATTAAATCAAATTTTGTTTCGCTGTCACCTTTCACCATCACCTGACACTGTCCCCAAGAGTTTGGAATTTGCCAGACATGCGCTTCGGCAACCGTGAATTTTTCTCGATGAGTATCACAACGGACTTCAACGGTATCAAGCTCGCCTTGGATGTTGCCAAAAGCAAACTTACTTCGCACAAGAGTATGGAACCAGTTCCCATCACTTCCTATCGTTACGGGCACGGTTAAGTTTTGCTCAGATGCAATAGATTCTTCAATCTGACTAATTAGCGGCGCGATCTCGCCAATACGCGTTTCTTGCGCTTCCATGTCTTGAAGTGTGGTGTAGGATTTTAATGCTTCTGCATAATACCCGCGCTGAGCATCGAGTATGATTTTTCTCTGAAGGGCGTATGCCACATAATCTTCATCGAACACCATGTTATTGAAGCGCTTACTACCGTTGCTGGCAAGTAATCGCGTTAGGCTTTGCGCTTCCCTCTCTACGTCCCCTTGTTTGCTCGCTATATGAGACTCCAAGTTTAGCAACCACGTATTTTCATAGCGGTTTAGCGTATCCCAGCCTAGAAGCTCTTTAAGTGCTTCATCAGCCGCGTCAACATCACCCGCATTAAAGTGCTCGTCTGCGACTTTATAAGCTTTAATAAATTTGCGTGTGGCACCGCTTTTTCCGCTTATAGCGAAATCCATTTGGACTGCTTGATGACACTGCTGGGTAGGTTCGCCATCTTTGATCGCGGGGTTATACTGCCATTTCTTGACCGCTGACAGTGCACTGCGTTTGAACGAAGGGCTTCCAAAGAAGTCTTCTACAACAGGGTCTTTCACTCTGCCTTCTTCGTCGATAACGTAGCTTAGCCTAACCCAACCTTCTCGGCCTTTTCTAATGGCTTGAGATGGGTATTTAGGGTCGATACGTTTCAAAGGCGTCGCTGGTGTAAATGCGCTTATGCGCTCTACTTCATCAGCTTTCGATTCAGCGAGCGCTTTTTCTTCAAGATCATCACATGGGATACTCAGTTCCTGTGCAGCTGCACTTGCCGTGATACCTGTCGCGAGCAAAGCCGCTAAAACGAGCGATGGTTGGATTCGCTTAACAATATTTTCGCGGGCTGAATATTCTGTTCTCAATGCTTTTTTCCATAAATCCTGTTTCATATTTATCATCCTTAATAATGGCTAAACATTACGAGTGAATTGGCGCTAATTCTATTTTTTAGACGAACTCTCAAGAGACGCATCGGGTACGTTTTTGATCATCATTTGTTCTTTGCGTTTCATCATCATCTTGGCAAGCCTACGCATGCTCACCGTGGTGTCTTTTTCATCTACGATATCGACACCTAGCAAGCGTTCGAGCAGGTCTTCTAGCGTAAGCACCCCTTCTAAACCGCCGTACTCGTCAACCACCAGTAACATATGCACGTGCTTATTGATGAAGTGCTCGAAGGTGACTGACAGCGGCATAGTGTTTAACACGGTAACCATATCTTTTGCGTATTCAGAGAGCGGCTTATCAGTGTTACCTCTGGCTTGTGCTACCAATAAATCAGAACGCATCACAAAGCCGGTAATGTTTTCTGAGTCGCTGTCTTCAAACACAGGGATACGAGAAAATTCTATATTGGCGTGCTTGTGGAAAAAGCCTTCTACCGTCATCGACTCCGACACTTTAAATAGCGCCGTGCGGTGGGTAATCGCATCTTTCACTTTCAGCTCGTGCAAACTTAACAAGCTTTGCAGAAACGCCGCTTCGTGATTCGCTAGCTGACCTTCTTGCCCCGACAACTCTGCCATGGCGTGTAGCTCACTACGGCTTAACCCGCGAAGTGGGCTGTCTTCTTTAAAGCCTTTCGTCATTAGCTCAGACATTTTAACGAACGGCATAAGTACAATTGAAAGGTATTTAAGAAAATATGCGGTTACTGGCGCTAGTGTTCGCCAATAGGTTGCACCAAGTGTTTTAGGGATAATCTCAGAAAAAATAAGAATAAGGAGTGTAAGGACTGCTGAAATAACGCCTAGATAGGCGTCACCAAATACTGCTGCCGCTTGCGCACCTGCCCCGGCAGCCCCCATAGTATGAGCAATAGTGTTCAGCGTTAATATTGCTGATAAAGGCGTATTTATATTATCGGTTTGCTTACGTAGTAGCGCACCACTGGCTTTGCCCTCTTTCTCTAAAACAGAAATATAAGCGGACGAAACACTCAGAATCACAGCCTCTGCAATGGAGCACAAAAAAGAAAAGCCCAGTGCAATGAAGACGTACACAATAAGTAAAAGCATGTAGTTATTCCAAGCGTCCTTGTAGGTTTAAACGCGTTTTAATTTTAATAAGTTGAACGACTATTATGGATAATAGAGCGGGATATACAAGCGCTCTATTAATATCATTTGAGCGCTTTATTATGAAAGGCATCCGCTGGGCTACTGTTAGCCGCAGCACGCCGAATGTTGCTCTTGGTTATGACGGTGTTGCTGCAGCTTTTTCAGACCCAGCCTTAACATTAACCCCGCCAATAAAATCGCGCATAGCCCATAAATCACTTGAACGTCTGCACCGTGCTCATGAACATGGCTTTGCGTTTTGATCATAGAGGCTAAAGAAAACGAAGATACTAGGTAGTTCAGTGCGTAACCAAAACCAATACTCGCAGAGATAACACTGAAAAGGTAAAGCACTAACGTTCGCGTGCCCATTTCTTGTTTGATCATTCCCATCGTTGATACGTTAGTAGCGGGTCCCGCCATTAAAAACACTAAAACAGCACCGGGCGATAGCCCCGCCGCAAGAAAACCAACCGCGAGTGGCGTTGATGCTGTAGCACATATGTACATAGGAATGCCGATTAGCGCCATCACTAGCATGGCGACCACGCCATCACCCCATTGCGTTAAAAAGTCGGTGGGTACCCACGTTTTAATTGCCGCGGCAAGTGCTAATCCAACTAGTAACCATATCACAATGTCTTCAAGTAACTTGCCACTGGCGTATGAAAGCACGCTTGAGACTTTCGAAGGCGAAGACTCGTGTTTAGGCTTGTCTGTGCTTTCGTGGTTATGAGCATGTGTTTTTTCGCTTGCACAACAGGACGTGCTGGCCTGTATTTGCGGCTCTGGTTTAGGTGCTTGCTTTGAACCACAGCACGATGACTGCGTCGCCTCAGATTGTCGTTGTTGAGCCTCTTCTGCTTCTGCGAAAAAACGCACCATCAATCCAGCATAAATAGCGCTTGTAATGGCCGCGATGGGTCTAACAATGGCATACAACGGTCCAAGCAATGCGTAGGACACAGAAACACTGTCTACGCCAGTCTCGGGCGTAGACACTAAAAAAGAGATAGTGGAAGATTTAGATGCACCGCTACGTCTAAGCCCAAGTGCCGCTGGGATAACGCCGCAAGAGCACAGAGGTAAAGGCGCACCAATAACCGCGGCCTTTGTAATTGAGCCAAACGATGAGCTGCCCATGTGCTTTTCCAAAAACGAAACGGGTACCAATTCGTGCATGATACCCGCCACCAGCAAACCGAGAAGTAACCAAGGCGCGGATTCAACGAAAAGTGCTAGGAAATTTTGTCCAAGTAAAATGATATCTGACACAAAGCCTCACAGGTTATTTTATTGAAAGGTCACGTTGAAGAACGTGGCTTTTGACAACAAAAATAACGGTGTTTTAGAACGGTAAGTATAATAACAGATATGCTGTATGACAGAAAATCAGCAAAACTGATTAACCTGATTTATGCGAGTGCGTTTTGCTTTTAAAGGAAAGAAAAATGGCCAGTACAAATGCACTGGCCGAATGTTGACTGTCTCGAAAGTGTAATTTTAAACCACGAGGTCAACCATGAAAGTTTTTGTCGCTAGTGACTTATCCATTGGCTTGCTCTTTTTTAAGCTTCGATTCCTTTTTGAGTTTTGACACCACAGAAAAAGCTTCAAGCATAACAAGCACAGACACAATAAGTACTACTGCGTCTAAGAATACCAATAGATAGTTACCTTCAACGTAGTATTCTTTAAGTTTAATAAGCCCAGCAAAGAAGGCCATAATCAGTACAAACACCATTGGAATCAGCGTATATTTCGCTGGTCGACCTAATTTAATCAGCATAACCGAGATTACTAACAGGGTTAAACTGGCTAGTATCTGGTTAGTAGAACCGAATAACGGCCAAATAATCATACCGCCACTGCCTGACGCACCACCTGCACCGAAGGCCAGCAATAAACAACATCCAACAGCTACGAGCGTTGCAACCACGCCGTTCTTAAGTGCACCAATTGAATAGATATCGCCCCATTCTTGGATTATGTAGCGCTGCAGACGCACGCCCGAATCCATGGTGGTGCCAGCAAATAGAACAACCATTACCGCAAGGATCGTTGACGAGAAATCTACCGGCAACCCCCATCCCTGCTGAATTAGGTTCGCACCACCAGTGATAAATGCACCCACGCTACCCGCACCCAAGTGGCTGTATACTTCGTGCCATTCTTCTGGAGAAGCTGCAAACGCAACGCCGCTTACAGCGACAATGGTGATAAGTGCCAGTGAACCTTCACCGACCGCGCCTAGGTAACCAACAAAGCGTGCATCGGTCTCTTTGTCTAGCTGCTTAGAGCTGGTACCTGAAGACACAATACCGTGGAAACCAGAAACAGCGCCACACGCAATAGTAACGAACAACAGCGGGATTAGACTTGGAGAATCGACAGCGGTTTGAGCGTTAAACGCTGGCGCCGTGATATCCGGCATAGCAAAGAACACAGCACCATAAAGCAGGAACAAGCCAACAAGTAATTGCATACCGTTAATGAAATCACGAGGCTGTAACAGCATCCAAACTGGTAACAGCGATGCAATAGCGGCGTAAATAAATAAGATAATGATCCAGTTTGCTTTATCTGCTAAACCAAACATGGTTTCCGGCAGACTTAGTGGGATATAACTGCCCGCATACACCGATGCGTAAAGCACAATAATCCCCACAATACATAAGGGTATGAGGCTGAAATTACGTTTAAGCAATTGACCTATGACTAATGCAACTGCGATTGCCATCCAAGCTGGGAATACCGCATTGGGTTGGGAGACAAAAGAGTTCGCGATAACCACGCCAAATACCGCATTAACCATTAAGAGTACTAGGAAGATCACTATCATAAATAGTGAACGAGAGCGTTTTCCGATGACGGTCTCAGACAGCGCGCCCATTGATTTGCCTTTGTGGCGTGCGCTGGCCCATAAGGCGCCCATATCGTGCACACCGGCAAATAATATCGTACCGAACACAACCCAAAGTACCGCAGGAACCCATCCCCAGTAGACAGCAATAGCTGGACCTACGATGGGTGCTGCCCCCGCCACGGAAGTGAAATGGTGCCCCCACAATACAACTTTATTGGTGGGAACATAGTCCACCCCATCTTTCATTGTATGGGCTGGTGTTACAAAACTATCATCCAACTTAAATATACGGCTCGCAATAAACTTCGAATATACGAACCAGCCGAGCAACATTCCGATGATGCCCAGTATAACAATGGCAATAGACTGCATACTGTCGTCCTAATTTGTTTTATCGACAGGCCCTAGGGTCTATTGTTCTTTGGTGTACGAATTTTGGTTTAAACGTACAACAAAGGTCAGCAGCCCCTAGCCTGTTGATTTTCTTATTTTCAGTTCAAACATTACACCAATTATCGGTGGCGAAAGGTCATACCTGAATAAGAAAACACCTATTTAAGGTATGCCCAACGTACTGTTGCGCATATTTAAACATGCGACAAGGCAAGGGCCTGACACATTAGACTAAAGTCTAACTCAAAGTTTGGGATTTAGCTGTAAGGCTTTTGAGGTTTATTAGCGATGATTAAGCGGTGAAACAGGAAAGCGTAAAACAGACATTATTTGCCTGCTGTTCTCCACATTAGTAAAGGTCGCGGTGATAACGTCCTTCGTCAGCTAACGCATTGTAGGCTTGCGCTTCAAGTATGGACTGCAAAGCCATGTCAACGCCTTGGCCCATTCCCTCAAAATGCCCACATACGTATACTTGTCCGGTATCGCCTAAGAAGGATTTAACCTCATCTCGCTGCTCAACAAGACGCTGTTGAACATAGCCACCACCTTTTTGTCGGGAGAAAATAACTGACTTTTTAAAAATACAGTCACTATTCTGGAAAGGCGATAGCGTTTTATCAAGCACATCATCTTGCATGGGATGACGTTCGCCAAAAAATATCCAAACTGGCCCAGCGTTCTCAAGCAATGCGCGTTTTGCAAGCTGAGCTCGTACCCCCGCAATGCCGCTACCCGCAGCAATTAATAACAATGGGCACTGAGTATTAGTAATAATAGCGCTGGTATTTTTCCGAATGTAGGCCTGTACTGACTGAGATACAGGTAAAGAACGGGTAAGTAATCCAGAACCTAGCCCAAGTTGTCCGTTGTCTTTAACCAGCTGTCGAACTACAAGCTTTACGTCGTGTTCTTGTGGTACCGACGCAATGGTGTAGCTTCGGCTTACAATCGGTGACTGCCCTTGCTGAGGAATAAGGACTTCCAACACGTCTCCCGCTTCCCATTGTTCATGTAACTCTTGTGTATGATTAGAATGGTCAACGTTCAAAGACAAGCCGAACAGGCCTGGCGACGCTGGGTTTGAAGGTTTGCCCTCAGAGTGGTCAGAGGGTTCCTTTGAAGCCTCGCCAGAAGCTAGACTTATTTCATTTAATTGAACCCGATTTTTCAGTGTGAAAGCATGGGTGGGGTGCTGTTCATCCTGTGACAACGAACCAAGCAAAGACAAATGCTCACCTTTCCCTGAATCTAATGTCGTTAGCGGAGAAAGCGCACGTGCGCCTAGTGCACTGATATTATCAAACAACGTGACTGCGAATTGGCAAAACGCGGCGTATTGCTTATCGCCTAACCCCACCACTTCAAAAGACAGGTGGGACAGGTAATCAGATTGATTCGACGACGCTTTTTTTAGCGCTTTACTAAAGGTTCTACCCGCATCAGGGGGTTCGCCTTCACCGTAGGTACTCACAACAAAAATGACTTTCGACACACTACTTAACGTGTTGAGTTTCAAAGATGCCATGGACACTACCGACGTTTGCTCTTGCTGTGATAGCGCCGCGGCCTTTGCGCGGGCAATTTTTTCGGCCGTACCGGTTTGGCTTGCGTATACGACAAGGGTCTCCTCGCCTGATACTGCATAGTTGTTTTTCTTTCGATGTTTAAAAAATAACACCGCTACCCACAGCATATACAGGCCAATGCTTACTATTGCTATGAGTAGACGGTGTGTTTCTGTCATGTGCTTAACTTTTATGCCGTTGTATTGAAATGGCTAGAGACATAAGAGGCTGTTGCTCTGTGAGTATTCAAAGAACGTTTACAGCCCCTAGCTGCGCAATAACGTGCGGTTATTACAGCGGAAGTACTTCAAATGTGCCTGAGTAGCTACCGTTACGAGACGTTGCAGGCTTTTGCGCTTTATCGTCTTCATAGCCAATTTCTACAAAGTACATACCGGCTTGCGGCCATGTAATTTCAATCTGACCATTTTTGTCAGACGTGACTTTAATCGTTTCCTGATCATTTCTGTAGCGCATACCACCGCGCACAACTTCCACCTCGGCGCCAACCGCAGGCTCACCGTCAATAAGTAACTTGAACGTTGCCGTTTCGGTGGCGAACAAATCATTAGGGTGAGTCACTGGCACTAGCTCCAAACCCACGTTATCAGGCGTGAACACCTTGTTCGATGGCGCACCAAGAGTAACAAACGTTTCTACGCGGCGAGAGCTTTGCATTACGCGAAGATCTTTTGCTTTCTTAGGCACGGCTGTTGTGAACTCTTCCGGCTTATATTCTTCACCACGGCCCGGCCACATCTTGCGCTTGCCTTCTTCATCTCGCCAAAATGCGCGAATACCATTGCTGGCAGACGTCAGTTTGTATGTACCTTCTTTGTTTAATTTCAAATCAAACGTGGTTCGGTACTTACCGCGTGCCATATTTTCTACGTCTACGGCTTCACCTTCTGGCGATTGAACCACTAAGTTACTGGCGTTCATTGCGAAGTGGTCAGGGTGAAAAATAGTATTTGAAATAGCAGCATCAAACGTCACGTACGCTTCTTCACCTGATAGTACGGTAGAGCTTGGAAGTAACCACGCGCGATGCGCACTGGCTGAAAATGACACGGCAAGTGTTGCTGCTAGCGCAATGGCTGAAGCTTTTACTGATAGTTTTTTCATAATGTCCTCTTATTGGATCTCTACTGAGTGAGCGTTGAATTAGCGCCTCAGCAGATTAGTCTTCCAGACGCAGTACTACACGCCCAAGTTCTGAATTTCCTTTCACCTCTACCGGTAGTGACGCAGCAGATAACGGTAATGAAAATGGCAGAGACAGTACTTCTCTTCCGCCTACTTCTCGTGATGCCTCAACGCGAAGCGTGTAATCGCCCTCTGGCAGTTCTGCTAACGCTTTATTTAGCTGCGAATCAAGACTGTAATCGCCTGGGCCTTTTGTTGCACTGGTAAGTCCGTCATAAGGCAAATCAAGGCTTCGTCCACCACGACGCCACCATTGGCGCAAGTCTTTAAGCCACTCTTTCCCTTTGTCTTCACGCATTTCAACGTCGTACCATACGGCGACTTGAGTAGCCTTGCGTTTACTGTCTTCAATCCACACGGCAAGATAAGGTTTGTGATATTCAGCCACATCAAGTTGCGGTAAGGCCACGTCAAGTTTGGCTTGGCTTGCAGCGTGAATAGCGCCAGAGGCAAATGTCATACTTAATAAAGTCGATGCGATAACTGCGCCTTTTCGCATTTTCATGTAAACACTCCTTAAAATTGTGTAGGTAAGTGCCACCAGCGTCGCGCTAGTGCACAAACAGTAAAATAATGACAAACGGGATGAGCACACCGAGCGTAGTAATGGGCCAAGTAGACGCGCGCGTTTTCGAGTGACGCATTAATAGTTGCAGCCCAGTTACGCTAAAAATAATGCAGGCAACAGCGAAGATATCGATAAACCAGCGCCAGGCATTTCCCGTGTTCCGCCCTTTATGCAGGTCATTGAAATAAGATATCCATCCTCTATCAACGTTTTCATAAGTCACTGTGCCAAGTTCAGCATCTACTGCTATCCAACTGTCAGCACCGGGTCCAGGCCAAGCGGCATAAAATTCGATACCATCCCACTCTCCCGTCACCGATGAAGGTAGTGAAATGCCCTCTTGCGACTGCATAAACGCGACGAGTTCGCTTGGAATGGCTATGTCACCGGTGTCCAGAGAAACCAATTGTTCGACAACCAACGCTGGTAAGCTTGATTCAGCTGACGTTACAGTTCTGTTCGCTGGAATGTCTGCAGCGTGATTTAGCGTAATCCCCGTTAGGGCAAATAACATCATCCCGACCAGACAGACTGCGCCACTAATCCAGTGCCATTGGCGGATGCCGCCTAAAGAAAAACTCATAATTTCGTTGCTAACTCTCTGTACTACTCGGTGATATTGATTAATTCAACGGGCTAGATAATACAGATATTTCCACCCTTTTCAATGTAAATGAGATTTATTCTCATTATTGTATTTTTTGCTCAACAACCTTTAAGTATTGCTTCACTTTTCGCGTAAACGAGGCCCCCAAAAAGCGACAAGCAATAGGTAATTACACACCACGGTGTAAAGGGTAGGTAAATAGGTAAACGTTGCTGAAACCATCACGCTTGCAAGCTGTAAAAGCCCTATCCATACCACCACGCCAATTTCGGTCTTCCACACGTCTATGCAGTTCATGAGGCTTATTGCCATAAGCAAATACGCCAAACTATGAAGCACAATTAAAAGTAGTGGTGAAGGTGTACTGGTTAGTCGAGTGATACCGGCATGCTTCTTGTTGCCAAGCGAGAGTAGTAAGAAACTCAAATAAGTAAGCACAAATGCGAACACCACATCCAGAATGATACTCATATTAATGCCTCGCTGTTGTCACCTTGCGGCTTATCTTGGCGAGCTCTGTTTTTTCGCTTAGGTGACAGTGTGCTTTTCACCCGTTTTGCTTTCACGGCTTTGGCTTTGTTGACGTGGTAAGCAGCATAGCCGAGTACTGCCGCAAGTGTTATGCACATAAGGTCAAAGCCCACTCTCAGGCTATCACCATTTGCAACCGCGAAATCTAAGCCTGTTGCTGAGGTGAGGTGGTCAAGCAAAGGGACAAGCGCAAACAACGCTGCTGCAAAGCCAAGTTGAATTACCCACCCTTTTTTGTCTCGCCAAATAAACCCTGCAACCACACACACCAGCCATATTGCGAAAAACACCTTAATTTCCCATAAGCTTCGAGACGTTAGATCAGCAGGAAGTAGTCTATTTACCCAAAAGTAGCCGCCGGTCGCACACATTAACCCTGCAATGCTGCCTATATTGCTGCCTCTGACCAATTCAAAACCAAATTCTCCAAGCTGTTGCTTTGCCCGTTTCACTACCCACAAAACAGAGCCCGTTCCCACCATAATGGTACCCAGAATACCGGCAAAAAATAGTAACCAGCGAGTGAGGGTATCGGCGAAGCGCGCTTGATGTAGCATATCCAAATAGTTATACGTCGCCTGGCTGGCGTTAGCGGCTACTGAGGCTGGGCGCTCGTTAATGACTTCGCCTTGTACGTTAAATACCAGCGCACTACTTCCTCCACGCCCCGCACTTAACTGCGTTCTGTTGTTCCCACTTAGCGTAAACTGAGCGTTAGCTTTACCCGGGTGAGTAATAGATAGGCTTTCAACCGGCACCTGCCATGTGCGCTCAGCGTGAGCAATCATCGAAGAGATGGGTAAGGCCAATAAGGCATTAATGTCTGGCGAAGCTAGATTTTGCTGCTGCGCATACTGGCGTACTTCTGTACCTTGAGGACGGTGCCGCACGCGCTCCTCGCTGTTAAAAGGCAATAGCGTGGCGCCTAATAGAATCAAACCAGAAAAAGTGATCATGATATGAAAAGGTAGTGCTAGTACCGCACTAATGGCGTGCCCATCTATCCAGCTCAGCAGCTTCTTCTTTGGCCTGAACATAAAGAAATCGGCAAAGATTTTTCTGTGCATGATGACGCCGCTGATAATAGCAACAAACATCATCATACTGACTACGCCTACTATCCAGCGTCCAATGGTTCTGTCGATACCGTATAACTCGAAATGAAAACGATAAAGGAAGTTGCCACCGGCCGTTTCCCTTACTTTTATCTCTTCACCCGTGGACGGGTTCAACATGACCCGTGGACCTCGACGACGCTCGTTACCTTCATTAGCGTCGCGCCACGACAAGTCGAGTGTATTCGAGCGCGCATCTGGTAGTGAGAGTTGCCATTCACTTGCATTGGGCGCATTGCTCGCAAGATAACGTAAACCGTGCTCTAGCGCCTTTTCGCTGGGTACTGCGGCGTGTTGTTCTGGCTGCATCCAATAGGTTATTTCGGTTCTAAAAAACGACAGCGTACCGGTAAAAAAAATCGCAAAGAGTAACCAACCAACAAGTATCGAGCTCCAAGTATGAAGCCACGTCATAGACTTTCTGACATTCCCTTTCATGTTAAAGCCCTGTACTGATTGAATAAAGACATAAGGCTAACGCAGAGAGCGCTGTCATTATGATGGACGCCTTTTTCGTCGTATCAAAGATGAACGTAAAAAGGATGAAGGTGCAGTAAACACAAAAGAACAGCATTCTTACCAGCACTTCGTGCTCTCGTCCGTCAGCCCCTATAAAATTGGCAATGGCACTGCTTAGCCACGCTGAAAAAGCGTAGCCCAGTGCCACAGCGATCAGCGTTCTAAGTGCGACATCCAATCGTTCACGATTTATGGCGACGCGGTTCACCGTTTGGCTTTTCATATTGTGTTCTTCACTAGGTTTTCTAGTGACTGGATGTTGCCAAGTAAATCAGAACGGGATGGGTACGATTTATAGACTTGTCGTAAAAGCGTAAGTGCATCTTGGTACTGACGCTGATCTATGGCAATTTGCGCACGCCCGAGCATGGCGCGCTGTTTAACGTCGGCGAGTGACTCAGCTCGTAGATAGGTCATTTTGGCACGTTCGACGTTGTTCTGTTGACGATAAAGTGAAGCAAGAGACAACAGCGCCTCTCCATTGTCAGGGGCGTCAGCAATGGCTTTGGTCAAAAGGGAA
The DNA here is from genome assembly GCF_037029575.1 of Alteromonas sp. CH_MED4-4. Lineage (NCBI taxonomy): Bacteria > Pseudomonadati > Pseudomonadota > Gammaproteobacteria > Alteromonadales > Alteromonadaceae > Alteromonas > Alteromonas sp. CH_MED4-4. The sequence continues at coordinate 14,441 of NZ_JAYMEU010000041.1, forward strand.
ATTGCCGTTTTGCTTTGCCCTTTGCCCATAGCCAACTGAGCTTTAAGTACATTAAGCGTAGCTGCTTGAGTGGTCGTGAGCTTTTTCACATTGTTGTCAGCAGCTTGCGTTAATTTACCTAAATCAGACCACTGCTCATTAGCCGCTAAGTAAGCCGCTATTTTGGAGTAAGCGTCGAAGCCTTCCCCATCTTTGTCGGTAATGAAAGTCTTCGCATGGGTAGCCAGTATGTCTGCTGCGCGCCGCGGACTGCCGTCAGATACGTGCAATTTAGCCACTGAAATCAAGTTCGACAGCGAGCGGTCACCTAAAGAAAGGGCAGTCTCTAAGCTGCTCAGCGCCTTTACCATGTCACCCTGCTTTAACGCTATTTGTCCCCGTTGGAGCCAAAGCTGCTGATCACTTTCATCATCTACCAACATTTCGCTTAGCAAGCTTTCCGCCTGTGCAAGTGCATTACTTTCAATAAGCGCGAACAATAAGCCTTGATACCATTGCTTGTTTTCAGGTTCGAGCATTAACGCATTTTGATAAGCACCAATAGCGGTGACAGGTTTGCCAAGCTGAACATTGGTATAGGCTAGCTGCCCGAAAAGTTGGGCATCTTGAATACCTAGCTCTACGCTTTTAGTTAAATGAGTGCGTGCTTTGGCCAATTTATCTGTCATTAAATACGCCATGCTCAAACTTCTGTGCGCCGATGGAAGGTTTGGCATAGCATCGATAACGTCCAACAGCACTTTTTCGGCAAGTGAGTAGTTTTTCTCATTCAATAGCACTTGTCCGTAAAGCTCACGCAAGCGTGGACTAAATTGAGAAATATCCTGGGTTGCAAATGCGCTGGCAACGTTTGAATAATTGCCTGCTTGCAAGTCGGCCTGAATGCGCCCGATAAACTCACCTTCTTCACGGGATATACGTTCACGATGATCATCTCTATGATGCTGACGCATGACAAACTGCCAATCGGGTTCTTCCAATTCCACCGTTATTTTCGCACTTACCGGCTTAACAAAAGCCAGCGCGCTCACTACACAGCTGAGGACAGTTACGGCTGTAATCTTGTTTAACATTGTCTCAATCAACCTCTAAATTCTTTAGCTTCTATTTCGCTTTATTGCGATAAAACCAGGCCTTTATAAAGCCTCTATTAAGCTTCTATTAGGCCTCTATAACTACAGGCCAAATAAAACGCGCCTTCACCGCTTCATCTTCTTTGTAGGGCGATGTAAATTTGCTGGCTTTAACAAAACGCATTATTTCTTTATTGAGCTCGTGATGCGGGTTCTCGACAATGTCCATCAGCTTTACGTTGCCGTGTTCGTCAATAATGACGTCGAGCTTTACAATCACCCGCTTGATACCTTGCTTTTTAAGTAGCTTGGGGAAACGTATTTTGACCGGTGTCAGCAAGGTAGGCTTTGAATCCAGTTCGCTTAGCCCAAAGGCGTCCAATTCAATATCAGGCATATCCCATTGGGTTTGGGTCACTTTGACATTTGGCATGTCGGGCTTTGGCACTTGAATATCTGGCTCAACACTTAAATCCGCCATGGTCATGGCTGCGCCACTGCCCTCTACCTGCATAACAAGTTCAGTCTCTTCCACTACATTTTGCGTTTTAGGGGGCGGCGGCGGTGGAGGCGTTACCGCAATGTCTAACTTGCGCACAACCATAGTGTCGGGCTGCAGATTAGACAAAAAGTGCCCTAGCCACATAACGCCAAGCGCACTAACGAGCACCGCACCGCTAAGTAGAGAAGGTTGAAGATTGTATTTCATTGAATTTTGCCTCGTTCGCTATGGCTTCAAAGTGGCGATATTTACCGTGTCGGCACCCGCCAGTTTGGCTTCATCTATGACTTCTACCAGTAATTCAGAGCGAACGGCTTTATCTACCTGAATGACTACTGGGCGTTGTTCTTTCATCAACAATTGCTCAACGGTAGAGCGCACACCGCTCACACCGATATTGGCACTGTCATACACCACTTCACCGGTTCGGGTAATTGCCAGCATAATGGCCATTTGATCAAGCTTTTGTGCTGATATTGCCTGTGGTTTATCTACCTCTACCCCAGTCTCTTTTACAAACACTGTTGAAACGATAAAGAAAATTAAAAGTATAAAAACCACGTCTAGTAGCGGAGACATATCAATGCCTTGCGCTTGCTGGTTTTCAAGGCGTCGCTGTAATCGACTTGCCATGTTTACGCCTCCCTTGCTACGGCGCGCTTTACCGCACCATTAACAAACATCAACAAAAGCCAGCCAGGAATAGCCAAGGTTAAGCCAAGCTGAGTGGTAAAAAGTGCATCGGCAATGCCACCAGTGACGACTTGACTATCGACACCTAATGACATCATTCCGGTGAAACTCACTTGTAGGCCTGCAATTGTTCCTAGCAGGCCCATCAAGGGAAGCGCACTAACCAGTACGGCAGGTACCATTTCTCGCTTTGTTAGCTCTTTCTCTCCATCACGCAGCTTTTTATTGCCACCGCATTGGGCTATCTCTTTGCGTGTAGTAAACAACACAAAGATTTGCTGGTAAGCAAACCATGCCACCAGCAGCATTAACCAACACAATGCATTCCCCGCTAGCTGTTCAATCATTAGCTTACGCTCGCTTGCTGTTGACCATCACTCTTTTGGTCGCTTTTCTCAGCAACGTCAGGCTCGTCATTGCTAAGTACAAGCGCGAAACTTTCGAGCTCTTCGTAGTAATATCGCGCTTTGCGAGAGAGTACGGCATTTAGAATTAATGCCGGTATGGCCACAACTAAGCCTAACTCTGTCGTAACCAAGGCTTTAGCGATCCCGCCAGAAATAACTTCGGGGTCGCTTGAGCCAAATGCCGTCATCATTCTAAAGGTTTCAATCATGCCGCTTACCGTACCTAGAAGACCTAGCAAGGGTGCAACGGCAGCAGTTACAGCAATGGTGCCGTTGTATTTTTCTAGCTTGATTTTGTCTTGCTGAAGTGCAGAAAACAGCTCATCGTCGCGTTCAGTTGGCGTGCTTGCACGCTTAGTTATGTCATACAGCTCGCGCTGCATGCCATCAAAGAAGCCCACACCTGAACTGCCCACCATGTTCACCAGAGCTTTGCCTGATGCTACTTGCTTAACCTTCGGTAAGCGCCATAGCTGAATAACTTTAAACAGTGCGATAAGCGTAGCGAGAAGGGCAAACAAAACGATAGGGATCACCCACACTCCGCCTTTCACAACATGCTCAATTACCCCTTCTGACGCTTGCTCGCGTGTAGCTGCGCGGCCAAGAGTAGGATCTATTTTAATGCTGCCATTGCCGCTGCTTGCCAAGCTTGCAAGGCTTTCGGTATCCGTATCTGAAAAAGTGGACGTAGAGGTAAACAGGTCTTGCTTACGCTCTGCCGTACCCGCAACGTTTTGTGCTTGCGCCAGATACCACGTCACCGGGCCAAGAGTAAGCACTTTTGCTTGGGTCACTTCGCCATTCGCCAGTACAACCTTTCCTGCACTGAAATTAGGGGTTTGTTGATTGGCAAACTCTTTCGCTTTTTCACCCACTTTCTGGACTTTGTCAGACAAGCTCATTTCGCTTAATGACAGACTGTCTACACCAGTTTGAAGCAGGAAACGGCTCAACAAATTTTGTTGGAACTCTTGTTGCTCGCTCCAGCTCGATAGGCGATTTTCTAACTGGGAAAGACTAAGGGTTCTTTCATCCATTTTACGGCGGGCGACCGTGGTTTCATTGCGCAGTTTCATTACCTGCTGTTCAAGCGCACGCAATTCGTTAGCCAGCGCTACCCGCTCTTTGCTAATTTTGCTTTCTGTGCGTTCCAGACGCGCTTTTGCCTCTTTAATATTGGCCAGCATGCTATCTTCAGGCGCTGCCACTGCCGGTACACAAACCACAGCAGCACACAAAGCAACACATGCTGCGATGAGAGAGGATTTCAAGATTGGATTAAATGTTGTGAGAACGTGAGATAAGCGTTTCATTCGCCTTCTCCTTTAGCCAGCGTAAGTGGTAAAGAAACAAAATCAGGTTCATGCTTTTTCTCAAAAATAGCGACGGCAAGGGCCACCGATTCGCTATCTACATTGTCACTAAATTGCCACTGCCACTCGCCATTTTTAACGTGACCGGCCCCCTGATATTGACCATCGGCGTTGGTAAACCACGCATAGCTGCTGCCAACAAAGAACTGCTTAACTAATACATCTTTGTCATCGGGAGCACGCATTACGGTTTCGTTAACCAGAAGCTTGCTATTGAATTGCGCAAGGGATGAAAGTTTTGCAAGGGTAACCTGAAGCTTATTTGACGTGTCGGCGTCAGCCGCTAATTCGGCTTGTTCTTTATCCCACGTCTGGCGAATAATCTCTGGCAACGACGAGTAAAGGCTATCGACTTGCCCGATGACTCCTGCTAAGGCTCGCTCTACCCCGCCCTGTTGTGCTTCAAGCTCACTTTGCTCAGAAAGAAGTGCTTCTCGCTGGGCTTCTACGTCGGTGGTTGCAGCTTTACTTTCGTCAATCATACTCTGCAGCTGAGTACGTTCAGCTTTAAGCAATTGAATGCGCTGACGCAATGCAGGCTCTGATTCGCGCCACTCGTTTTCTAGCTTTTGCGTCTGGCGCTCAATGCTAATCCACTTTTCAGTGAGCCCATCAATATCGCTGGCTTTTGTCGCTGCCATCACAATACCTGATGAGGACACGGCAAGTGATATCAGTACAAAAGAGAGCACTGCACTTCTTTTAACTTTCATTCAAATCCCTTACATCTCTTAGCTGAATTAATGAGATTGCCGGCACGTCGATATCACTATCGAGGCCGGCATTTTTAATGTCTTGTTACTGCTTGCTAAGTATTAGAACTGGTAAGTAGCAGACAACAAGAAGCTTCTTTCTGGTTCATTAAAGGTATTCGCTCCTGCGTTAGACGCTTGCGTACCTTCACGCTTAACGCTTTCGTTGAACAAGTTCTTAACCGACACGTTGAAGCTCAAGTTTTCGTCGAACGCGTAAATGGCGTTAATGTTGGTGATGGTATAGGCTTCGCGATCATCAGCTTCGATAACGGCGCCCGAGTTTACGCTTGCCGTAGGGCTTTCTGTCTCACCGTAGTGTTGAGCGCTAAGCACAAGCTCGAGTGCATCGGTGGCTTGCCAGCTTATTAGTGAGTTCACTGTGTAGTCAGGAACGATAGATAATGGCTGGCCAGTAGATTTATCTTCTGACTCAAGCATCACGGTAAAGTTGGTCGACCACTCAATAGTGCTGGTTACAGGGAACAACAAGTTACCTTCAAGGCCAGAAATAACCGCTTCAGGAACGTTAAACCACTGGAATACCTGAACGTTTGCCTCGCCACCTTCTTCGCCAGGTAACACATACTCTGGCGGCACATTACCGGTGCCAATTTTGTCTTTATAGTCGTTGTGGAAGTAAGTAATACCCGCGTTCAAGCCCTGTTCATTGGTGTAGTTAACACCAATTTCTTTGTTTACTGAGGTTTCATGCTCTAGGTCAGGGTTTCCTAGAATGTGACATCCGCCACCTAAGTTAGAGAAGTCAACTGGGCAACCATTACCACGGGTGTAGTACACGTAGTTAGGGTTTAGCTGATAAAGGTTTGGCGCTTTAAAGGCACGGCTAATACCACCTTGAACCACAATGTTAGGCGATGCCTGCCATGACGCGTTCAAGCTCGGGCTAAGGTTTGTACCCGCTTTGCTGTGATCATCAAAACGCAGTCCAGGCGTAAGCGTGATTGAATCCGTTAGCATGATGTTGTCTTCAACATACACACCTACAAGCGTGGCGTCGGTTTCAGATGGACGATTTTCTGGGTCAGTCTCTACACCAGGAATAGTGCCGTCATCAACCACATTCAGAGAAAGCTGATTGCTAACTGAATCGTCTAGGGTCTCTTTGCGGTATTCCGCACCAAACGTTGCGGTTTGATTGAAGCCGCCTAACGTTAAAGGCACATTCCACTCGGTCTTTGCCGTAATGTTCTCTAATTTGATGGTGGTCATCTCAAGGCTATTAATGCGACCTTCACCACCACCTGCAGAGCCTTCACCTAAACGGCTGTTAGACGTGCTTTCGTATTGGATATAGCTAAATGAATCGCCGAAGTCATACTCACCATTGTGTGTTACGCCGAACGTACGACGGTGCATTACTAGTGTTTCTTCACCAATTAAGCTCTGAGGATCGGTTTCTGCCAGGTCTTCAGCGTCTGGAATGATGACGTTGCCATTTTCATCAACGGGGTAGCTTACGCCTTGAAATGCATTGTCACCGGCATAGCGGTTGCCTTGGCGGCTATAGGCTGCTTCAAAGTCCCAGCGATTAATTTCATCTTGGTCGAAGCGAACAAGAGTACGCACGTCGATGTTTTCAACACCTTCACGTCCTGCACCTACCGCTTTTGCTGTACCGCCGCGGCCCGTTGTTACGTCTGTTGCGTCTAAATTTACGCGTGGGTCGTCAGCGTCCTGTTCGTTGTAGTTAACAATAGTGCGGTGAGAGAAACGCTCAGATAAAGGCGCACTTGTTACTAGGTTAAAACGACGGTTGTCGCCTTCGTATTTATTTGAAGAAAGCTCGGTCTGAGCGGTGATAGAGGTAGAAGCTTCATCAGGAGACTTAGTGATAATATTGATAACACCACCTGATGCGCCAGAGCCATAGCGAGCCGCTGCTGGACCACGAATAACTTCAATGCTCTCAATCGCTTCAGCTGGAACCCAGTTGCTGTCGCCCTGTGTGTTTCGCTCGCCTGAACGGCCCATTTTTACAGAGTTACGCGACAACACTGGCTTGCCGTCAATTAAAATAAGCGTATTTTCTGGACCCATTCCGCGAATGTCGATTTGACGTTTGTTGCCATACTGTCCTGAGCTTGAGTTACCTGTAAGGTTGATACCCGGCATGGTTCTTACAATTTCAGCGATATCGTTAGTGACAGGACGACGTTTGAAATCTTCTTCCGTAATGATAGACACGCCTTGGGCTTGCTTCAGCTCTTCAGACGCAGATTGCACAACGGTGGTGTCGAGCGTTTCTATCTCTTCGCTTTGCGCCAGCACACCCGCTGACAACATGGGAAACAGGGTTCCTAACAAAATAATGCGCTTACCATTTACAGGCATTTGATAATCCTTAATGTGTTGAGTGTTGGCCAGCCAGTGGCTCGCCATTTCAAAATGTTGTGTCTTGTTACGCGCGGCTTATCTTCATAAATGGCTCTAACGCCAAACATGAGCAAAGCACTAACTATTTGAGTTAGGGCAATTGGTGTGATTATTGTTATTCCAAGAAAGAATGCCCAAAAGTGAGACTATCCGTAGAAACTTGCATCCCCTGTCTGTCATAGGGAATCTTCATCGCTTTATTTCTCTTCTTATTTGCAAGAAGTGGCTAATCGTGCTCAAATCGCACTGCATCTTAATGACAATTATTATCATTTGCAATTTAATTAATATTGAAAGGCTTTTTACTTTCTTTACATAAAACTGACGAATATGCTTAAAACACCGCTAAATACAATTCCTAAAACCCTTGCAGCACTGTCTGATTACGAGAACCTGGCTCGGGAGCGACTAACCCCACAATCGTGGGCGTATATTGCCGGTGGCTCTGCAGATGAATTGTCGATGCGAAGAAATCGAGAAAAACTAGACGACCTGTGTTTACTTCCCCGCGCTTTGAAAGATGTCAAACTGGGGGGAACTAAAACCACCTTGTTAGGGCAGCAGTTTGAACACCCTATAATTTCAGGGCCTGTTGCTTATCAAGTGCTAGCGCATCCCGATGGTGAGATTGCGACGGCGATGGCAACACAAGCTCAAGGCGGCTTATGGGTGATGAGCACACTAGCCAGTTGCTCCTTTGAAGATATATCTAATCAGGTGGAAAGCCCCCGCTGGTTTCAACTCTATGTTCAACCTACCCGTTCACAAACTCTAGAACTCATACAAAAAGCAGAGCACTTTCAGTTTTCAGCACTGGTAATCACCATCGATGCGCCAATTAACGGCTTGCGAAACCGTGAGCAGAGAGCTGAGTTTTCGCTCCCTCCAAATGTGCGCGCGGTCAATATAGATACGCCTCCTCCCTTAGTACACCCTGGAGAAGGCAAGAGCGTGGTATTTCAAGGGCTTATGGCACAGGCTCCTACATGGGACGATATTGCTTTTATCAAGCAACACACGTCATTGCCTATTGTGTTGAAAGGTATTCTTAATCCACTGGACGCTCAAAAAGCAGCCGAACTTGGCGTAGCGGGTATTGTAGTATCGAATCACGGCGGCCGTGCTTTGGACAGCGTGCCTTCACCGGTAGAAATGCTTCCTATTGTTCGCCAAACGGTTGGTGATGAAATGATGGTACTGGCCGACAGCGGTGTGCGCAGAGGCACTGATGTGGTGAAGCTTATGGCACTGGGTGCTAACGCCGTGCTTATTGGTCGGCCTCTGATGTACGGATTAGCAACAGCGGGCGCATTAGGTGTTGCTCACACTATTCGATTGTTGAGAGACGAGCTTGAAATGACAATGGCGCTTTGCGGCGTAGGCTCCATAGAAGAAATAAATAAGCACTGTTTATGGCCCACAGCTTAGTCAATTCCTTAGATAATTTCACCGCGCAAACACGCACTACTTGCAGGTCTATTAGCTTAGGTTTCACTCCACTGTCTTAACAGATTATGATACACACCCGAAAGCCTGACAATTTCAGCGTTATTTGGAGTCTCGGCGCTAAGTGCCTGAATACTCATATCTAAGTCGTACAGAATACGGCGTTGTTCAGCACTTCTTACTAAACTCTGCATCCAAAAAAAAGACGCGAGTCGACGGCCTTTTGTAACTGGCGTCACTCTATGTAAACTGGTTGAAGGGTACATTACCATATCGCCCGCCGCGAATTTCACACGCTGTTCTCCATAGGTATCTTGGATTACGAGTTCTCCCCCTTCGTATTCTTCGGGCTCACTGAGAAAAACCGTCATTGAGATATCTGTACGAACCTTTACAGCGGTTCCTGCCACTCGCCGAATGGTATTGTCGATATGATCGCCAAACTCTCCTTCACTCTGATAACAGTTAAACATGGGAGGATATATTTTGTTTGGTAGTCCTGCTGCTAGAATATGCTGCGACTGCCCCATCAAGCTCAAAATGAAATCTCCGAGCTGACGTGCCGTGGGAGAATCTTCTGGTAACTGCTGGTTTTTCTTAGCATGTAACGCTAAATGCCCCGCTGTTACAGCGCCATCAACCCAATCGGCTTTCTCAAGAAGCGACACCGCATCGGTGACTTCTTGTTTGGTAAGGAAGTTCTCAATTCTAACCAGCATGTTGTTCCCTTTGTGGCAAAGCGAGTGAATATAAAAAACCAGCCAGAGGTCTTGTTACCTAAGGCTGGTTTTATGATAGCGAATACTTAATTAGAAAGTATAGTTAGCAAAAACAGCTACACTTCGTGGGTTACCCGGACGGAAGTGCCCTTTAGCGCTGTAATCCACCACATATTCTTCATCTGTTAAGTTATCAACGTTTAACTGAAGTTTCAGGTCTTCAGTGACTTGATAAGATGCCATTAGGAAAAGCGTAGTGTAAGAATCGACCGTGAAATAAGCCGTATTTCTGCGCCAGTAGGTTTCACCAGAGTTGTAATAGATACCACCGCCCACATTCAGTTTGTTATCCATTGCAGCATAATTAACCCAAATGTTAGCCGTGTCATCTGGCGACGCTTGTAGACCGTTACCGATAGAATCCGCTGTCGTGTCCTGGGTAACTTCAGTATCTAAACTCGCATAGTTTGCAGAGATTGATATTGAGTCCGTTAGCATACCTGTAACGCTGACTTCATAGCCTTTAGACTCTTGCTCACCCGCTAGCGAATACACTGTGACACCGTCTTCAATATTTTGTGAATCGACCACGTCTTTCGTAGTTTCAAACACAGCACCGCTAACAAGCAGCTGGTCGTTAAAGAACTGCCATTTCACACCAAGTTCAGTGGTTACTGCATTTTCAGGCCTTACCGCATTTTGCGCGGCGTTGGTTGATAGCGCTAACGCTACGCCGGGCGGCTGCTTAGAATTACTGTGACTTAGGTAAATATTACCGTTTTCTGTAGGCATATAGCTCACCGCTGCACCGTAGCTAAAGTAGCTGTCTTGAGCGTCAAGCCCATCGAAACAACCGCTACGTCGACCACACGCAGAACCGGAAATATCAAAATCGTCGTAACGCGCGTTTATGTCTACTTGAAGATGCTCACCGACTTTGATGGTATCTAGAAGATATAAGGCTACCGTGCTCGCATCACCAGAAGTGTCATTGCCGCTACGCGTTGTGCCACCTGTTATAAACACGTTATTTTGCAAGTCGAAAGGGTTAATGGTGGGAGTTTTCAACACATTGCCTTGCCCATCGACATAGGTATAATTTGCTGTCACACCAAAACTGGTACGCTCTTCTTCTGCTACTTCTGCACCCAGTACAACTCGGTGCTTCAAAGCCCCAGATTCAAGCGAAAGAATTGCGTCTAGTTGTGATACAAATAAATCAGTCTCTTCGTCCAATGCTTGCAAGCGCTCAGCATTCAATAGGTTAGCTTCTTCACCTGAATTCCACCACGGACGACCAATTACTGACTCTTTTTCGTTGCTACCAAAACGGGTTTGGCTACGAAGCGTTACCACATCGTTGACTTTGTGATTGATAACTAAGGTGTACATTTGTGTCGACACTTCTTCGAAGTCACGGCCCGGCACACTGTAATATTCGTCCCATAAACCCGAATCTATCGGTCCTTCGGGCTGACCTGTAGCTTCTGCAGCCGCTGAAGTTAGGAAGGGAAGACCAAGCACCGGAACGTTATCCTGCTCCATCACAAATACATCAAGGTTTATGTCTGTTGCTTCATTCACTTTATAAAGTAATGAGCCCGCCAAACCAGTGGTTTGGTATTCCTCAACGCCATTGTCAAAGAAGTCACCGCCATCGCTGTATAACAGGTTTAAACGGCCCGCAACATTCTCAGAAAGCTTCTTATTGTAATCCAGTGTTACACGTGCGTTTTCGAAGGAGTCATAGCGACCTGACACTGCACCAAAATCTTCAAGTCGCGCACGTTTAGTTGCCAGGTTAACGCTACCACCACCGGTAGAGCGGCCGTCTAACGAGCCGCTTCCGCCCTTGATAACTTCTACAGCTTCGTAGTTGAAGGTATCGCGGCTGTAACCGGCTATATCGCGAATACCGTCTACATAGATATTTGAGCGTGCATCAAAACCACGAATGGTGACCTTGTCGCTGGCAGACACGACACCGCCACCACCTTCACCACCACCAAACGTTGATACGCCTGCAACGTTTCGAAGCGCATCGTTTAAGTTGGTAATCCCCTGATCTTCAAGAAGGCGTTCTGAAATCACGTTGATCGAACGAGGGGTATTCGCGATGGGTTGCGTTAGCTTTACTGAAGAGGTTTCGTCAACTTTATAACCCGCTTCTTCGGTAGCTTGAACCTTAGTGGTTTCTAACTCTTGAACTGCGGTATTCTCTTGTTGAGCGAGTGCAGTTCCAAATGGTATTGCTGCGGTGACTGTCAGCGCTAGTGCGCTTTTTTTTGTATTCATTTTCTTCATGAAAAAGAAGTCCCTTTAGTGCTTTTAAGTGTGTGATTAAATGCCTAAATGTACCGAGTTGAATTTTGGCACCGAGTAAAATACAGAGAGAACAAACTAAATGCAAATTATTATTATTTGCATATGCTTTTACAAATTTACACTAAACTGACAGTCAGAACTGATAAAACGCGGGTTGATTAAGAATAAGTACAAGCTTATATGGCTTTCTTTTTCATTGGCTAAAGGTGTTTTGTAACAGTATGGTTTTGTAGAATTGAGCTAGAGATGCTGTAAGAAAAATGCCCGTAATTCATCATAAGTCATATAAGACTCTGGAGTTTCATGGGCGATGAGGTATTCCGCATGAGACAGTCCTTCCACAATCTCAAGTTGACTTGTACCTTTGAAATCGCGAATTTTCCTATGCAGACGAACTGCATCACTTAAAAATAGATCGCGTGTTCCTGCCACGATGAAAACAGGCGGAAACGAAGTAAAGTCACCATAAATAGGCGAAACACTAGGGTGTGATACGTCGATAGTTCCAGCGTAAAGCGCTGCCGCAGATTGTAGAAGTCCTTCGTAGGTAACCAGCACACGATCAGCACCTTCATTAACTTGTCGACTATCCCCTGCCTGCGTTAAATCTACCCATGGTGTACCTGTATAGATAGCGCAAGGAAGGCTTATACTCTCGGCGGCCAGTGATTGTATAAGCGCAAGAACCAGCCCGGCGCCTGCAGATGTCCCTCCAACGAGGATGCGACGACTGTCAACGCTATCTAAAAGCGCTAGGTATACAGCTTTTAAATCACAAAGCGCGGCAGGTGCTGGGGCATTTGGCGGCATAGCGTAATCTACACTCAATACGGTTATTCCTAACCGTGACGCAATCAATAACCCTTCTTCAATACTCGGTAAGCCACCAAAAAATACATAGGCGCCCCCATGTACGTCTATATAAACATGGTTTTCAAAATGCGGTGACACCTCTTTCGGCGTGAGCTTACGAACTGTTACGCCGGCTATTTCCAGTAATTCCACACTGACATCTAATTGTTTGCGCATGTTCTTTATTTTTTGCTTTTGCTGCGCATTTCGTTGCTGCACGAGCTCCCGCCAACTAGCAGCATCTTGAGGTACCGTTGCCTTAACCTCTGCGATAGGTGTCGTTGGAAATTTTTCGATAGCATGCTTAAGAGCATCACTAACGGTCTGTGTTTTTGGTTCGTTAGGTTTTGACATTATTTTTGAAGTGTTAAAGTTAATAAGCAGCGAGTTGGTGCCAAGAATGTATAAATCCTACCAGCCTACACCGAATATGGAATGCATAGCGTAACGTATTAACTCGCCCGAAGCTTCAACATATAGTTTATACCAGTCCGCAAAGATAATTACCCACTCAGCGAGAGTTAAAATGTTCGTGATCGCGGCGTGTTACCGCAGGTATAGTGGTTCTACATCAAAGTGACACAACAAAGTGTAATAAAATCTGTATTGAAGATCAGTCCTTACTTGGTTGTGCATCTGATATGATTGGAAATACTAGTAGAGCGCAGTGTGTTTTGGGGGCAGACAGGAAGAGTTAAGCTGCATGTAGCCAATACACTCTAAGACATCTTGGTAGAATAATTAATAAGGATATATACAATGAAAAGAATACCCCTTCGTAAATGGGCAATGGCGGCAAGTTTCGCTATTTCGGCAACAGCCTTTGCAGGAAATGTAGAGCACGACCAGACCTCGGTTTGGAAAGTGTCGAAAGGCGATGATGCGGTTTATGTAGGTGGTACAATACATATTCTGCCAATCTCTGAATTTCCATTGCCCGCTAAGTTCACTGAAACCTATGAAAAGAGTGACACATTAGTTTTTGAAGTAAAAATGCCTGCCCCAACGGATATTGAAGGTCAGCAAAAAATGATGGCTGGGCTTGCTTACAAAGACGGTAAATCGCTTAAAGATGATGTTTCAGAAGAGACCTATCAGGCTCTCAATGTTTATTTAGCCAACTTTGGCGCAACAGCCGATCAGTTAGCGCAGTTTAAGCCAGGCATGGTTGCATCAATGCTGGTAGCTATGGAAGCACAACGCTCTCAGTTAGCTGGACAAGGTGTAGATGCCTACTTCATGCAGTTAGCCGCTCGCGATGGAAAAGCCAGTGAATATCTGGAATCGTTAGATTTTCAAATCAGTATGCTTGCCAATATGGGAGCCGGTGAAGAAGACCGCCTCATTTCTGAAACTTTGGAAACGCTACCAGAGCTAAAAGACATGCTTAAAAGCACCATAAAAGCATGGAGAGAAGGGAATACTAAGAAAATCGATGAACTGGTGGTAGACACATTCAAACGTGAATCTCCCGCTTCGTACGACGATGTTTTTACTAAGCGCAACCAAAACTGGCTACCTCAAATCGAAGCCATGTTTGGCGATGATGACCAAGAATTTGTCTTAGTCGGTGCTGGCCACCTAGTTGGCGATGACAGTGTTATCGCCTTATTAAAAGCGAAAGGCTACAAAGTCGAGCGAATGTAACGCCCTTGTTGCTACCGACCTAAATATCAAAGCTAGGCATAGTCCTAGCTTTTTTATGTCTATTACAGAGGGAAATCGCTTTCTAAATCTGACACCGCAGGGATGCGGTATCGGAGCTCTTACATAAAAGCAAGGATGGCTTTACGGCGTGTTCCCCTCTCACCAAGCTTTATAGATGCCAAAGGGGTGGCGCTTATTCAATCTAGAACTCTCAGCTGCATGGATGCAGCTGCGAAGCCGCTAATACAAAAGCACGGATGGGTCCACGGCGTGTTACTTCTTCTCCCCCTCAAATGTTTTGATATGCTTCGAGAAGGGAGTGATTGTTCTGCCCTCTGAAACCCTACACCGCAGGGACGCGGTGTCGGAGCCCCCATGGATGAGTTTATGGCGTGTTTCAGAGGGCACAACAATCACGAACTAAATCGCAGGCATAAAAAAAGCGCACCTAAGTGCGCTTTTTTGTACCTTGTGTTGCTAAGTCTAGATTAGTCTAGGATCTTAGATACAACACCAGCACCTACTGTACGACCACCTTCACGGAT
>NZ_JAYMEU010000042.1:0-27600 GCF_037029575.1 Alteromonas sp. CH_MED4-4
CACGAGTTGTGAGGAAAAGACCGACTAAATACCCCACAAAGAAAAAAGCCAGTCAGCTTAACTGACTAGCATTAGACCCTGATGCTGAGTTTTTATCTAAATACAATACGTCGAGCTTGCGTACCTTATTTATGGCGGGTGAACGTCTAGATCCGCCAACATATTTCTGGGCGAGCGAGAAGGTTGGTGTTCCCGTTATCGACCATTGGTGGCAAACCGAAACTGGCTGGCCGATTTGTTCAAACCCGATGGGGCTTGAACCATTGGCCACGAAACCCGGTTCATCAAGCGTGCCTACACCTGGATTTAACGTAACGGTATTGAAAGGTGCTGATGAACAGCAAATAACCGGTGAAAAAGGCGCTATTGCTATCAAGTTACCGCTTCCCCCAGGTTGTTTGACAACCATTTGGCAAGACCATCAACGGTTTGTTGATGGCTATTTACGAGAATTTGAAGGGTATTACAGCACCGGAGATAACGGGTACGTAGATGAAGATGGCTACGTATTTATTATGGGTCGCACCGACGATGTCATAAACGTTGCCGGGCACCGGTTATCTACTGGTGAAATGGAAGAAGTGCTTGCAGGACATCCTGCCATTGCTGAATGTAGTGTAATAGGTATCCATGATGCGTTAAAAGGGCAATTGCCAGTTGGATTGGTACTGCTAAAAGACGGCGTTACCGTTGATGAACAGGAACTTGAACAAGATTTGGTTCAACGGGTTCGCGATAAAATCGGGCCAGTGGCGTGCTTTAAGCGAGCCATCGTCGTCAATCGTTTACCCAAAACCCGGTCAGGTAAAATACTCCGAAAACTGCTGCGTCAAATTGCAGCCAATGAATCTGTTGCCGTACCCTCAACCATCGATGATCCGTCAAGCGTAAGTGAGATTGAGACGCTCATGCGAGAGAAGGGCTTGGTCAACAAGCCCACCGCTGTTTAGCTAGTAGTAATATTCATCTGCCTGTGGAGCTGGCGGGTATACTTCAATAGCCACATATACAGCTGCTGCGGCGATGAGCGCCACAACAAAAGCACGTAGAATTCGCGAGTCAGTAATACCTGCTGTTGCTGACTCCTTATTGCCATGCACCATGGCAGGAACCAATTTTTGCTTCTTATACACGCTGTAAAATATTACCGCGCCTATATGAAGTGCGATAACGTAAAGTAACACATCAAAGGCAAGGTGATGCAGAGTGTTCATTAGCGCTAGTGTTTCTTCTCCGGCTAACTGGCGATAGGGACCGTCTAAGAAAATATCATCGGTCATGAACAATCCCGATACCGCTTGTATGGTAAGCAACACTAGCATAACGACGACAAACCATCCGCCTAAAGGGTTGTGGCCAATAGCGGGTTCGGACTGCCTATTAAATAAGGTTTTTATATAATTGAAAACCTTTCTGGGGCCAGTAATAAAGCTACTGAACTTGGCGTGTTGCGTACCAACAAATCCCCAGATTATGCGGAAAACGATAAGGAATAAGGTGAAGTACCCAATGTAAAAGTGCCATTGCACTTTGTTTTCAAGCCATTCTACTGTTGCATATTGCGCTAAAAGGCTCGCTACAATAAGCCAGTGAAAAAGCCGGGTGGGAATATCCCATATAAGAGTTTTTTGCATAGTAAATTTAGTTGGGTTGTATTCTGACTTATCCACACTTGCCGTTCAGCGGTGACGAATAAGTACTCGGTCATCTGTTAATTGCCATAGCGTCGCTTAACTTACTCTATAAAACAAGTAGGCCCAACGGCAGAAAACCTCTGTTTGTCTTAGTGTTGCAATTAGGACATGGTGATCTTTGCATCAAAAATGCGCAGTAAAGCTCAACATGTCCTAAGCATCGTGTACTGAATTTTTTTTACATCCGAGCCTGAAGTTTTGGCAAAGAACTATGCAGATTGGTAGTGGTTAAATCTTACCGATTCCTTGTTATGCCTATTTAATATGAATCTCACATTGCAATAGTGACGGCATTTGGCAAAATGCCTCACAGTTGAAGGTTTATAAAAGTGTAAAACGAAAAAATGAAAGTAGGATTATTTGGCGCCAACGGGCGTATGGGACGGGTTTTAGTTGAAGCGCTAGATTTAAGTGACGATGCACAACTTAGCGTGGCAACGGTACGCGATGATTCACCTTGGGTTGGACTAAATGTGGGCGAACTTGCGGGCATTGGCAAAAAAGACGTTGATTGTACTGCGCTATCAGATTTAAGTGGTAATGATGCAGATGTAATGATCGATTTCACCCTGCCTTCGGTTATTGAAAGTAATCTTACGTGGTGCGTTAAAAATAAAATGCCTGTTGTTATTGGAACTACTGGATTAAACGATTCACAGTTAGCGGCACTCGACGAAGCAGCAAAGCATATATCTATCGTATTTGCGGCTAATTACAGTGTGGGCGTAAATTTAATGCTTTCCCTAGTTCGACAAGCTGCAAGTGTGCTGGGTGAAACGGCTGACATCGAAATAACAGAAGCACATCACAGATTTAAACAAGACGCGCCTTCTGGTACAGCCATGGCCATTGGTGAAGCCATTGCTGACGAATTGGGCCGTGATTTAAAAACCTGCGCTGTATACGGCAGAGAAGGAAAAGAGCCTGAACGCGACCAAGGTACTATTGGCTTCGCAACAATTCGAGCCGGAGACATCGTCGGTGAACACACAGCCTTATTTGCAGATATTGGTGAGCGCCTAGAGATTACGCACAAGGCATCAAGTCGACTTACTTTTGCAAAAGGCGCAGTGCATGCAGCGAAGTGGTTGTATGGAAAAGAACCTGGTCTATACTCCATGGTTGATGTACTTGATTTAAAGCTATAGGCGTTTTTATGCCAGCATGCTGTAGCTAAATTAGCAGGCGAGCTTGAGGGCGTTATCAAAGTGTTAAACTAAAGTTGCACTTTAAATGAGCAATAAGCCGTACTTTCGGTGGTTCTGCGCAAAAATGGTGGTATAAGCGGTATTTTAGTAAATTATTACAAATAAATTTGCCATTTTCGGTCAGTGATGTATACTCGCCGGAATTTGCCAGAATTTCGTATTCTGAGGCCGCCAAAATGGCTGAAGAGTGCGGTTTTATTAGCTGCAAAGATCGTAAAACGGGATGTATTGTTATCAATAACTCCCGTTTTTTGTGGGGTTTGTGCAGGAAACTGCACAAACACATAGTTATCCTTAATCTGGAGGTTGACTTGGCTAATTCTGCCCTTTTGGTGTTAGAGGATGGTTCTGTTTTTAAAGGTACGGCGATAGGCGCTACAGGCTCCGCCGTTGGGGAAGTCGTTTTTAATACTTCCATGACCGGCTATCAAGAAATTCTCACCGACCCATCCTACGCTGAACAACTCATCACCCTTACTTATCCACACATTGGCAACACCGGCACTAACGAAGAAGACGTCGAAGCAGATAAAATCTGGTCGAAAGGTCTAATCATCCGTGACCTACCTCTTGTTGCTAGTAACTTTCGTCAACAGCAAACTTTGTCTGAATACCTTAAAGCGAAAGGCGTTGTGGGTATTGCCGACATTGATACACGTCGCTTAACGCGTATCTTGCGAGACAAAGGTGCACAAAACGGCTGCATTATTTGCTCTGATGAATTAGACGAGTCTAGCGCACTAGCGCAAGCAAAAGCTTTCCCTGGCCTTAAAGGCATGGATTTGGCAAAAGTAGTAAGTATTACTGAGCCAAAAACATGGACAGAAGGCAGTTGGGAACTTGGTAAAGGTTATGTAACACCAAGCGAGTTCAAATATCACGTTGTTGCTTTTGACTACGGTGTTAAAAATAATATTCTTCGCATGCTAGCTGACCGCGGTTGTAAAGTTACGTTAGTACCAGCGCAAACGCCTGCTGAAGACGTACTAGCCATGAATCCTGACGGTGTATTTTTGTCAAATGGCCCGGGCGACCCAGAGCCATGTGACTACGCAGTAACCGCAATCAAAACTATCGTCGAAACCGGTACGCCTGTATTTGGTATTTGTCTTGGTCACCAGCTACTTGCTATCGCAAGTGGTGCGAAGACAGTGAAGATGAAGTTTGGACACCACGGTGCAAACCACCCGGTTAAAGACCTTAAGCGCAATGTAGTTATGATCACTAGCCAAAACCACGGTTTTGCTGTTGATGAGTCTAGCTTGCCAGATAACCTAGAAGTAACTCACATTTCGTTGTTCGACAAGTCGCTGCAAGGTATTCACCGCACCGACAAGCCTGCGTTCAGCTTCCAGGGACACCCTGAAGCCAGCCCAGGTCCTCATGAAGCGGCACCGTTATTCGACCACTTCATCGAACTTATTGAACAACACAAGCAGTAGGAATTAGCCCGCTATGCCAAAACGTACCGACATACAAAGTATTCTTATCATTGGTGCTGGCCCTATTGTTATCGGCCAGGCTTGTGAATTCGATTATTCAGGCGCGCAAGCGTGTAAAGCCCTTCGAGAAGAAGGCTACCGTGTTATTTTGGTTAACTCTAACCCAGCAACCATTATGACCGACCCAGAAATGGCAGATGCGACTTACATCGAGCCTATTCACTGGGAAGTGGTTCGCAAGATCATCGAAAAAGAACGTCCAGATGCCATCTTACCTACAATGGGTGGACAAACTGCGCTTAACTGTGCGCTAGAGCTAGACAAGCATGGCGTACTTGAAGAGTTCGGTTGTGAGCTCATCGGTGCAACGGCAGATGCAATCGATAAAGCAGAAAACCGCGAGCGCTTTGACAAAGCAATGAAAAACATCGGCCTTGAATGTCCACGTGCGGAAATCGCGCACAGCATGGATGAAGCGCACGATGTACTAAGCCGCATCGGCTTCCCTTGTATCATTCGTCCGTCTTTCACCATGGGTGGAACCGGCGGCGGTATCGCGTACAACATTGATGAATTTAATGAAATTTGTCACCGTGGCTTAGACCTTTCTCCTACCAACGAGCTGCTTATCGATGAATCGTTGCTAGGTTGGAAAGAGTACGAAATGGAAGTAGTACGCGATAAAGCAGATAACTGCATTATTGTATGTACTATCGAAAACTTCGACCCTATGGGCGTGCATACCGGCGACTCAATCACAGTTGCTCCAGCACAAACCCTGACTGACAAAGAATTCCAGCTAATGCGTAATGCAGCGATGGCTGTACTGCGTGAAATTGGCGTTGAAACCGGCGGTTCAAACGTACAGTTCGGTGTAGATCCGAAAACTGGCCGTATGGTCATCATCGAGATGAACCCGCGTGTATCGCGTTCATCAGCACTTGCGTCTAAAGCAACAGGTTTCCCAATTGCGAAAGTAGCAGCGAAACTTGCGGTAGGTTACACGCTAGATGAATTAGCAAATGACATTACAGGTGGCCTAACGCCAGCCTCTTTCGAGCCGTCTATCGACTACGTAGTGACTAAGATCCCACGCTTTAACTTTGAGAAGTTTGCCGGTGCTAACGACCGACTGACTACCCAAATGAAGTCTGTAGGTGAAGTGATGGCCATTGGCCGTAACCAGCAAGAATCACTTCAAAAAGCCCTTCGTGGTCTTGAAGTAGGTGCGACAGGCCTGAACCCAATGGTTGACCTTGAAGACCCTGAGTCACGTAATAAAGTGGTTTATGAACTTCGTCAGCCTGGTGCAGAGCGCATTTGGTACATTGGTGATGCATTCCGTATGGGCATGACGGTTGAAGAGGTATTTAACCTTACTAATATCGACCGCTGGTACCTTGTACAGCTTGAAGATCTTATTCTTCTTGAAGCTAAAGTAGCGGAGCTTGGTTTACCGAGTATTGATGCTGACTTTATGCGCGCACTTAAGCGTAAAGGCTTCTCTGATGCGCGTCTTGCTGAGCTAACCAAAGTGGCAGAAAGCGATATTCGTGAAACCCGTCGTGACTTTGGTATTTCTCCTGTCTACAAGCGTGTAGATACTTGTGCAGCAGAATTCTCTACCAGTACAGCTTACATGTACTCAACGTATGACGAAGAGTGTGAAGCAGCGCCAACTGACAAAGACAAGATCATGGTTTTGGGCGGCGGTCCAAACCGAATTGGTCAAGGTATTGAGTTCGACTACTGCTGTGTTCACGCGGCGCTTTCAATGCGTGAAGACGGTTACGAGACCATTATGGTTAACTGTAACCCTGAGACAGTATCTACCGACTACGACACATCAGACCGTCTGTACTTCGAGCCAGTAACGCTGGAAGATGTACTTGAAATCGTTGCTAAAGAGCAGCCGAAAGGCGTTATCGTGCAATATGGTGGTCAAACGCCACTTAAACTTGCTCGTGCACTAGAGGCGGCGGGTGTACCGGTTATCGGTACCTCACCAGAAGCGATTGACCGTGCCGAAGACCGTGAGCGCTTCCAGCAAATGGTGAACAAGCTTAACCTCAAGCAGCCTGCGAATGCCACGGTAACTAACGTTGAGCAAGCGCTAACTATGGCTGAAGAGATTGGCTTCCCGCTAGTGGTTCGTCCAAGCTACGTGCTAGGTGGTCGTGCGATGGAAATCGTGTATGACCTCAAAGATCTTAAGCGTTACCTTAATGAAGCGGTTAAAGTGTCCAACGACGCGCCAGTATTGCTAGACCGTTTCTTGGATGATGCTATTGAAGTTGATATCGACGCTATTTGCGACGGCAAAGACGTAGTGATTGGCGGCATCATGGAACACATTGAACAAGCGGGTGTTCACTCTGGTGACTCTGCGTGTTCATTACCTCCACACTCGCTTTCAAAAGAGATTCAAGATGTCATGCGCGAACAAGTTAAAGCCATGGCGCTTGAACTTGGCGTAGTCGGTCTGATGAACACACAGTTTGCGATTAAAGATGGTGAAGTATACCTAATCGAGGTTAACCCTCGTGCAGCACGTACCGTTCCATTCGTTTCTAAGGCAACGGGTGTACCTCTTGCTAAAGTTGCAGCACGTGTAATGGCTGGCGTGAGCCTAGCAGAGCAGGGCGTAACAGAAGAAGTGATTCCACCTTTCTACTCTGTGAAAGAAGTGGTGCTTCCATTTGCTAAGTTCCAAGGTGTTGACCCACTGCTAGGCCCAGAGATGCGCTCAACGGGTGAAGTAATGGGCGTTGGCGATACCTTCGAAGAAGCCTATGCTAAAGCTAACTTAGGTGCGGGTGCGCCACTACCTAAGCAAGGTAAAGCGCTTATTTCAGTACGTGATACCGACAAGCCTCGTATGATTGCTCTGGCAAAAGCGTTGGTTGAAGCGGGCTTCAGTATTGAAGCTACCCGCGGTACGGCTACCGAGCTTTATGATGCAGGCATCATGAGTACTGTGGTTAATAAGATGTCTGAAGGCCGCCCTAATATTGTTGATGCAATCAAAAATGGCGAATACGCGTATTTGATTAATACAACAGAAGGTCGTCAAGCCATCACCGACTCAGTGTACATTCGTCGTGAAGCCTTGCTAAACAAGGTAACCTACACCACGACAATGAACGCAGCGTTCGCAACTATCCGTGCTAAGTCTGCTGATGACCGCAATAAAGTGGCGTCAGTTCAAGAACTACACGCTAGACTCAAACACTAATGACATACGCTAGGATACGAGGTATCCTAGCAATATTACATTTGTGTGAACGAATAAAAAGTGCGCCTTCGCGGCGCACTTTTCTGTTTAAATTACTAGCTAAGTGAGACGGTATTCATGAGTCAGTATCCAATGACAGCGCGCGGCGCTCAAATGCTGCGTGACGAATTAAATGAGCTAAAAACCAAAACACGCCCACGTATTATCGAGTCTATTGCCGAAGCACGTGAACATGGTGACTTAAAAGAAAATGCTGAGTATCACGCGGCCCGTGAGCAGCAAAGCTTCTGTGAAGGCCGCATTCAAGATATTGAAGGCAAGCTATCAAATGCACAGATTATCGACGTTACCAAAATGGAAAATACGGGTAAGGTTATTTTCGGTACTACCGTAACCATTCTAAACGTCGATACCGATGAAGAAACCACCTACCGTATTGTTGGTGATGACGAAGCTGATATTAAGAACAACTTGATTTCGGTTAATTCACCTATCGCTCGTGGTCTAATAGGCAAAGAGCTTGATGACATGGTAACGATTCAAACGCCAGCCGGCGCAGTTGAAGTTGAAATCATCGAAGTAGAATATATCTAACTACGCAAGCCAGCAGAGTCCTTCTGCTGGCTATATTTTCCGTCACAAAACTTCTGAATCCGATCATGGATTTGTAATCTGTTAAGCCAAAGCGTTTTTTAATTTTCTTGCCTGTGTATTGTTGTTTAATAAGCATTTATTGAACTCAACGGTTAGCCCTGTTCCTGCTGCGCTCGTACTTTAAGAATAAAATTAAGTGATGACGCTGTCTCGTTAGCTCACTTTTGCGTTTTCCTATCCCAAAGTACATGCGATTTTTAGTATAAAAATCCACCGCTTTTACAAAGAGGCCTATACTTAGCTCTGGAACTAGTTGTAGATGTATAGGTTTTATCACCTTTTCATTAATCCTTTGCTTCGAAAGAAGTGATGCATCTCGTACTGTTAACACAACCATCTTAGCTTTACGTGACCTTATTCGGGGGTTAGGCCAGTCGATAAGCACAAGTTCTCGATTATCAAACAATTTAGAAACGGCGTGCGCTGAAATGCTAAGTGACGCTGGGAGTACTCAGCAACTCACCACTAATATTGCATCGGCGGTTGAAGAGGTGGTGGTAACAAGCCGTGAGATTGCCAGTTCTTCGTTGGCAACGCTTAATGCGAGTCAAAGCCTAGATCGTTTAGCTGACCATTCGCTTTTAGCCAACGACAATATACGAAAGAGCATGGTAGTGCTTTCAGATGATATTCGAAATGTTCAATCTAATGCCGCTCAAATGGAAATGAAAGTCAGCGAAATAGGAAATATACTGGAAACTATCAATACCCTTTCCGACCAAACTAATCTTCTCGCACTTAATGCAGCAATTGAAGCTGCTAGAGCAGGGGAGCATGGCCGAGGCTTTGCCGTCGTTGCTGACGAAGTAAGAAACCTTGCACAAAGTAGCAGGGAATCGTCTGATAAAATATCTACGCTGTTAGTGAGCCTAAAGGACGCCAGCGTAATTGTTGTCGATGATATCAACAAGAATGTTGTATCTATAGAAGCGTCAATGAATACAACTATTGAAGGGCGGCAAACTGCGGAAAAGGTGAAAGAAGCAGCGTGCGAGCTCGAGCTTATGGCGAATAATATGTCGTCTGCGGCCGAGCAACAGTCAGTGACCACGGAAGTGGTAGCTAAAGATGTAGTAGTGGTTGAGGAAGCCGCGCGGCACGAACTTCACATAGCACAACAATTGTCTGAGCTGTCTGATGAAATGCAGCGCAACAACCATTTACTGCAACGCACTATTGCAGGGTTTAACGTAGATTAAGAACGGTAAATAGCCCGAGTTTAAAAAATTGTAGTCTCTGACTGGCGGGCGCTCTACTTAAAATCATTGCTCAATCTACTTACACTAAGTATGATTTTTCCTTTTGTTTTCGAAAGGATGCATCATGGCTTATGATTTTGGTTCTCAGACGCTAGGGATAAAGAACCCATTTAAGACAGAAGGAGCGTTTAGAACACTGGGTGGTGTCTTAACGCTATTGTTAGCGGTTTACGTTGTTTTCACAGTACCGGCAATATTTGAAGCCAACAAGGTGAAAGGCTATACCTTGCTAGCGGTTGGTTTTGTTTTAGTAGTATCGGGAATACGCCATACGGCGGTTGGTATCCTTCAACTTATGCGCTTTTTTGTAGGTAGAACGGTTCCCACTTCACTGGCCTACAACTTCTCAAAATCTGAACAAGATGCTGCTCAGGCAGAGCAAAAATCCCTGCTTTACTCAAAAGAGTCACTGCACTCTATGCTTATGGGAAGACGAAATACTACCTTTGAGGAGCCAAAAGGCTGGCTCGCTCGGCTAGTTCACAGCGTTTTTCCTAAGCTTGTTTTCTTACCTTACCCGCTACGCCATCTTGCCCAAGAAATTTTAGCCATGGGGGCGACACTTATCGTGGGCTTAGTTACCTACGCCATCGTCTATTTTTTAGTAAGTAATGGCTTTGCAGGTGAAGTCGCAAAAATTGTCGTTATGCCTGTTCTTTCTTTGGTATTGCTTATCTATTTTGTTGCCAACTGGACCTCTACGGCAAAGGGCATCCATAACGAAGGAAACTCGCAACTTGCTAAAGCGGGAGGGTTATCAATTGGTGTGATCATTGGGTTAGCACTAGTCGTTCCTCTTGGTGCGGGTGTGTTTCTCGATGGTGTGGTGGGAAGTAATATCAATGAACTTAAAACTTGGTCTGAAGAACATGCTTTTTTTAGCGCTTGGCTGAATTTTGTGTACCTTTTCATCAGTATTGGCGTGGTGATAGGTCTTGTATTTCCCTTACTTAAAAAGCGCATGGATTTAGTGACACCGCAAACTGAAGTCAGCGAATTTCGAGCAAACATGCAAGAGTCTGTTCATCCCAATGAGATTTTTATCAATATTGAAAACATCGTGCTTGCCAACCGTCGTTACAAGGAAGTCCCAAACAGAATATACGCAGACTTTGTTCCTAAGCTTAAAGAGCAGGCTGAAGGGAAGGGGAGTTTCGAAGGGGAATTACTGATAGAAACTCAGCCAACCCTCAGTGAGGGGTTAGCATTACCCAAAGGGGCTAAGGTAGCGTTGAGCGCCATTGCGCAAGTTGCCGTCGTTGTTGCCGCGGTATTGTTTTACTCATCTGGCGTACAGCTCGCTGAGCTACTACATCTGGTTATCAATATCGGTGTAGATAACAGCGCACTGTTGAACAGTGCTTTTTCTATGGTCAATAATTTGCTCATGCTGATATTCGCTTGGCTTACTTTCAGAGCGGCAGGAAGTATTTTAAATAACGCGTCTCACATGTTTTGGGGCGAGCTGAACTTTAACTCTTTGCTGATGTACATGAAAACCGAAGGCACGTATACCGAGTCTAGAGTTTCAACAGGTATGGCAATTCACGATTCTACACGGTCTGAAAATGTCGTAGTTAGAAGCAGTATCACACCGTGGATCATTACTAGCCGAATTAACACTTCTATATTCGCCACTAGCGGTATGAACAATCTGGAAGCCCCGCGCTTTGTAATGGGAATGAACAAAAACGACGGAGAATTGAAGGAAATCGTCGACGAAATTAAAGCATTCTTACGCGGTAGAGAGACCATCGCTTCAATCACTAATGAATCAGACTTAGCCAATGCAAGTACCATTCATCAAGTTAATCAACAAACCCGAGCGTTTAATAAAAACCCTGACGATCGCCTAACACTTAAAGAGACGGAAGAAAGTGCAGGTTTTCTTCGAAACGAAAAAGACAGTGAGTGAGGAGTGAGGCATGGCTGATATTAAAACACTAGATACAAAAGTTGTGTACGAAAACAAATGGCTTCGCGTAAGAGAAGACAAAATACAACGCAGCAGTGGAAACGAAGGCATTTACGGCGTGGTGGAAAAGCCTGACTTCGCTATTATTTTGCCGATAGAAGGCGATACGGTTTACATGGTTGAGCAATATCGCTATACCATAAAAGAGCGCCAGCTTGAGTTGCCTCAAGGTGCATGGGAAAGTAACCCTGATGTCGACCCTGTTGAATTGGCGAAAGGTGAACTTAAAGAAGAGACTGGCTTAACTGCAGATTCAATGGAATATGTGGGTTTTCAATATTTAGCATACGGTTTTTGTAATCAGGGTTATCACATTTATGTAGCTAAAGGCCTCACCCAAGGCGCACAAAAACTCGATGTTGAGGAAGAAGACTTGCGCGTTGTTTCACTCTCCTTAAATGAGTTAAAGGAGAAAATAAAACGTGGAGAAATCAAGGACGCAAGCACCTGTAACGCAGTGGGGTTAGCCATGCTTAAGGGGATTATCTAAACACCCTGTTACAATTTGCTGACTGTTTTTTTCTTTCTGAGAAGCTAGGGTTTACAGTTTATAACTAAAAACCATTTATAAAGAGATATTTATGGCGTTCAAAGGAAGTTTTTCCATTACTCAATGGGACGAAGACACACTTAGTGAAAGATCAGAGGGAATTAAGGTATCTCACGCTAGTATTAAGCAGGTGTATTCTGGTGAAATGAGTGGCGAATCTAATGTCGAGTTTTTGATGTCTTATCAATCTCAGATGTCTGCCAAATTTACCGGGTTTGAAACCTTCGTTGGCGTAGTAAACGGTATGCGCGGCACGGTTACTTTTCAGCATGCCGGTAAGTTTGAGAATGGAGTTGCAAGCAGCGAATTTATATCAATTGAAGGGTCTGCTACAGGTGAACTGACGGGAAAAAACCTTCGAGGTAACTTTAAGTCTGGTGAATCGGGTAAAGCTGATTACGCCATTGAAATCGACAACGCGTGAGTAACGGGTAAGCGGCAACGAAAAGCGATTTTTTTAAGCCCAAAAAAACGGCGCCGAAAGGCGCCGCTAAAAGTTGGGAAACAAACCAAGAAACTAACTATTAATTTTCAATTAAACGAGAACCAATCTCTATTTGACGAGGCTTCTTGGCTTCAGGAATGACTCGCTCCATATCGATGTGTAACAGACCGTTTTCCATATCTGCAGCTAGCACTTTTACATGGTCGCCAAGTTGGAATTTACGCTCAAAGTTACGCTCTGAAATGCCCTTGTGTAAGAACTTACGCTCTTTGCTTTCTTTATCGTCCGCTTCCGTTTTCTTCGTGCCCGTAATCGTCAACGTGTTTTCTTCAACCTGAATAGAAACGTCGTCTTTACTAAAGCCGGCAATAGCCATGGTTACACGATACTTGTCATCGCCAAGTAACTCTATGTTATACGGCGGGTAGGTACTTTGCTTCTCAGCACGAGATGCTGCATCAATTAATGACGCTAGGTGATCAGAACCAATGAATGAACGGTAAAGTGGAGATAGATCGATAGTACGCATAGTCATATCCTCAAAATTAAGCAATATGTTAAAAGTTTAAATGCCCCGACTCTGCGGCGGCGGTTTTGTCGACCTGACCTTTCAGCGCCGACAAAACATATATAGGAATGGCCCAAATACTTTTCAAGAAAGAAAATGCATATTTTTTCCAAAAAACTTGGATTTAATTTTAAGTGCATGTATTTATTGGTTTTATTTGTTTCTTTTTTTACGGCATGAAATGAATCGCGTGCTTTTCAATAAATATTGAGAAAAAACCTCACATACAATAAGTGTATGCGATGTTTTTTATAAAACATTTAGCAATTGTTTAACCAATCCGGTTGTTTATAAATGCTACAATTTGGTTAAGCAAAATGTCTTACCACTTTTATTTGTAAATTTAAAAAATGAAGAAAGAAGTTATAGTTTTAAATTGCGGCAGTTCGTCCGTAAAGTTCGCGATAATTGACGCTGACACTGGAGAGGCTGGACTGTCTGGTATTGCTGAAGCACTAGGTAATAGTGATGCTAGTTTGTCTTACAAGTTAAACGGCAAAAAAGAGAAACGCGCACTACCTGAAAAAGCTGGCCATACCGAAGCGTTAAGCGCAATTTCAGAAGTTATCGCTAGTACGGGCGTTAAGCCTATCGCAATAGGGCATCGTGTTGTTCATGGTGGTGAAAAGTTTAAGCAGGCTGCACTTGTCGATGATAGCGTACTAAAAGCAATTGAAGATTATGCAAGCATGGCTCCGCTTCATAATATGGCGAACCTAAAGGGGATCGTCACGGCGCAAGAGGCTTACCCTGACCTGCCTCACGTAGTCGTATTTGATACTTCTTTCTTTCAAACCTTACCCCAAAAAGCCTTTATTTATGCTTTACCCATGTCGCTTTATCGCGAGCACGGCATAAGACGCTACGGATTCCATGGAACCAGTCACAAGTTCATACTTGATAGCATGGCAAAAATTCTTGAGAAGCCGGTTTCAGATACCAGTATTATCAGTGCCCACCTAGGCAATGGCTGCAGTGTGTCGGCTATAGAAAAAGGTGTGGCGGTAGACACAAGCCTTGGCTTTATTCCTCTTGAAGGCTTAGTTATGGGCACTCGCTGTGGCGACTTAGATCCGAGTCTACCGGGAACGCTGCAGAAGAAGCTTGGCAAAACCGCAGATGAGATAAGTGATTTACTGAACAAACAGTCTGGATTACTTGGTATCTCAGAGCTGAGTAACGACTGTCGAACCCTTGAAGATGCGGCGCTTGAAGGTCACGAAGGTGCATTATTGGCCATTGAAATTTTTTGCTATCGCTTAGCTAAATACATCGCGGGTTATATGGTAGCCGTACCCACGTTAGACGCTATTGTATTTACAGGCGGAATAGGGGAGAACTCATCGCTTATTCGTGAGACAACTATGGGGTATTTCGCCCACTTTGGAATTAGCTTAGATGAGCAAAGAAATACCGACGCGCGATTTGGTCAAGGTGGAAAGATTACCGCTGATACCGCATCAACGGCAGTTTATGTTGTGCCTACAAATGAAGAATGGGTGATAGCCGCAGAAGCTGCAACCTTCGCGTAAATTATATAAGCAACGCCAACGCGTTAGCAAAAGCAGGAGTAACTATGTCTCGCAGAATTATGTTGATCCCCGTAGGCACCAGTGTGGGCCTAACTACGGTCAGCATGGGCCTTGTTCGTGCTATCGAGGAACAAGGCATAAAGCTCAATTTCTTTAAGCCCGTTGCACAGCCACGCAAAGGCGATAACGGCGAAGAGCGCTCTACAGCAATTATTGCGCACCATGCCAGTGTGTCGCCCATCACGCCTTTCGAGCTTGAATACGTAGAGCGAATGATCAGTAACGACAGCACCGATGAGCTCTTAGAGGAGATCATCGAGCGGTTTGAAGAAAGCAGTGTTCAAGAGGCTGTTACTGTTATTGAAGGACTGGTGACAACTCGCCATCATCCTTATGCAGAGCGCCTGAATTTAGAAATTAGTCGGGCACTTGATGCCGACATCGTTTTCGTGGCTGTGCCGGGAAATGAGTCGACCACGGATATCAATCATCGCCTCGAAATCGTTGTAGACACCTATGGCGGTCACAAAAGTCAAAAAGTAGTGGGCTGTATCTTTAACAAAGTTAACGCGCCTTTTGATGAACATGGTCGCTTACGCGCTGATATTGGCGCAATAGAAGCCCCTGAGCACGACGAAGAGCGAACCCAAGCGTTACGTGATTTGCCTATTTTCAAAAAGGGCTTGAGTCTACTTGGCACAATTGACTGGAGCGCTGATTTAGTATCTCCTCGCGCCACCGACGTAGCGAAGCATCTTAACGCTAGCTTGTTAAACGAAGGCGAGCTGGCTGAGCGGCGTTTAAGTAGTGTCACGTTTTGCGCGCGAGAAATTCACAACATGACGCACACCTTAAAGCCGGGGGCGCTACTTGTAATGTCGGGTGATCGCGGCGATGTTTTTGTTTCGTGCTGTTTAGCTGCATTAAATGGCACAAAGCTAGGCGCGCTCTTGCTTACCGGCGGCTATCAGCCGGATGAAAACATTATGGCGTTGTGTAGCCAGGCCATGGAAACGGGCTTACCGGTTATGCTGGTAAATTCCAATACGTGGCAAACAGCACAAGCACTTCACGCTTTTAATCAGGAAGTACCTGTAGATGACAGTAAACGCATTGAAAAGGTGATGGTTCACACTGCGGAAAGTTTAGACGCAAGTTGGGTAAATTCACTTACCCAAAAAGTGTCGCGCCAGAAAAAACTCTCTCCATCAGCGTTTCGTTTTTACCTAACAAACCGTGCAAGGCAGGTAAATAAACGCATTGTGCTTCCTGAAGGAAACGAGCCAAGAACCGTGGTGGCGGCCTCTATTTGTGCCAAACGGGGTCTTGCTCGTCCTGTATTGCTAGGCGATGAAACTGAGATTAGGCGGGTAGCAGAACAGCAAGGTGTTGTACTGAGCGAAGGCGTTGAGATTCTCTCGCCGTCGGCCATTAAAAAAGACTATGTTGAGAGCTTAGTGGCGCTACGCGGCCATAAAGGTGTGACGGAAGTGGTTGCCCAAGAGTTGTTAGAAGATAACGTAACTCTGGGCACGATGATGCTTCAGCAAGATGACGTGGATGGATTAGTGTCAGGTGCAGTAAATACAACTGCGAACACTATTCGCCCAGCGCTCCAGTTAATAAAGACCGCTGAAAACGCGTCGTTGGTGTCGTCAGTATTTTTTATGCTGTTGCCTGACCAAGTTTTGGTTTACGGCGACTGTGCAATTAACCCAGATCCCAACGCTCAACAGCTCGCTGATATTGCTATTCAATCTGCGGAATCTGCACAAATGTTTGGCATTGAACCGCGGGTTGCGATGATTAGCTACAGCACTGGTTCGTCAGGTGCAGGAAGCGATGTAGAAAAGGTGAGAGAAGCAACCAAAATTGCGCAAAGCCTTCGCCCTGATTTACTTATTGATGGTCCACTTCAATACGATGCAGCGGCTATCGAAAGTGTGGGCAAGAGCAAGGCACCAAATAGCCCTGTTGCTGGTAAGGCAAACGTGTTTGTTTTTCCTGACCTCAATACCGGAAATACCACTTACAAAGCGGTACAGCGTAGCTTCGATCTAGTGTGTATTGGCCCAATGCTGCAAGGCATGCGAAAGCCCGTTAACGATTTAAGTCGCGGTGCATTGGTTGACGATATTGTATTTACCATAGCACTTACTGCTATTCAGGCGGCAGGTAACGTTTAACAGGGTAGACTACCTATCTGTTGTAAGATAGTTGCTGCTAACAAAAACGGCGCTACTTCAAATGAAGTTAGCGCCGTTTTTTATTTCTTAGTCTGATGCAGTGTGATGTTTTGCTAAGCTATTAACCTTGCGTAGCGACTATCCTCTGCTCCGTGCAGCAAGCTGCAATCTATGAACTACAAACTAAAGACTTTCTTTTAGCGGCCATTCATCACATCGCGTACTGCTTCACAATTTGTCCATCTTTCATAACAAAGCCCACTTTTTCCATAAGGCTCATATCATCTAGTGGGTTGCCGGGCACTGCGACGATATCTGCCAGCTTACCTTTTTCCAAACTTCCAAGGGTAGCTTCTTGTTTCAGTAAGCGGGCAGGGTTAATAGTAGCAGCTTGAATAGCCTGAATGGGGGTCATACCGAACTTCACCATCCGGGCAAACTGCTTAGGATTATCACCGTGAGGGTAAACCCCGGCATCGGAACCAAATACCATATTTACACCAGCTTTAACTGCCTTCTCAAAGTTTTCGCGCTGAGTTTTACCAACAATACGCTCTTTATTCAGGCTTTCTTCTAGAATACCAGCTTTCTCTCCTTCACCCAGAATATATTCAGTTACGTAAATATCCATAGAGAAGTAAGTACCGTTCTTTTTCGCTAAATCTATCGCTTCGTCATCAAGCAAACTTACGTGTTCTACTGAATCTACACCCGCTTTAATGGCTGCTTTAATGCCATTAGTGCCATGAGCATGAGTCGCTACTGTCAAACCACGCAAATGAGCCTCATCAATGAGGGCTTTCATTTCTTCGAATGTGTATTGCTGTGCACCTACTTTTGTGCCTTTAGACAAAACGCCACCTGTAGCGCAGAATTTGATCACGGTAGCGCCGTACTTAATATTTCGACGTACTTTTTTGCGTACTTCCCACGGGCCATCGGCTACACCTTCGCTATAATTGTCATACTCATAGGGCAAAAGATTGCTGTCACAATGGCCGCCAGTTACGCCTAGGCTTGGCCCAGCTACAAACATGCGCGGTCCCACTACGTCGCCCGCGTTGATGGCATCTCTTAACGCAACATCAGCAAAACCAGGTGCACCCACATTACGCACAGTGGTAAAACCTGCATCTAACGTTGCTTTAGCGTGTTTAACGCCAGTAATAGCCGCGCGGGGCAGTGATACTTCTAAACGCTTGTACCCGTGTCGAGTTGCATCACTGGTTAAGTGTACGTGCATATCCATTAACCCAGGCATTAGCGTGGCATTGCCTAAATCAATACGTGTTGCTTCGTTTGGAACTGTAAGGTCTTTAAGGCGACCAGATGCAGTAATTATATTGTCCGTTACAATAACAGCCGCCTGTTTGACGACTTTCCCGTTAGCAACGTCAATCATGCGATCTGCAGTAATTACCGTTGTCTCTGCGAAAACAGCAGTAGAGCAAACAATGGCAGTGATAGAAAAGGTGAGTAGTTTTTTTGAAAAAAGAGAAACCCAGTTCACAAGTATTTCCTTAATTAGCACACATTGAACTTTGCAAAAAACAAGCTCAACATGTCCTACATCGAGTTAGTATTATTATTGAATGACTATTGTGTCGGTACCTTTAACTTGTACAGATCATCTCTGTCTTCGTCTAAGAAGTAACGCACTAACAAATAGCAAAATAACTATAAACCAAACACCTAGCTCTTGAAGATGGTAATACGGTGTAAACCCTCTGGTTGCGACAACTGGCGCCGAAATATTACCTGCCATGAATTGAGGTAGCCGAGCAGTTATTTCGCCTCTGTGGTCTATAAAAGCCGTAATGCCATTATTTGTCGCTCTAACGACAGGGCGGCCTAACTCAAGGGCGCGCATTTGCGCTATCTGCAAATGCTGAGCAGGCCCATGTGAGTGACCAAACCACGCATCATTACTCACGGTTATGATCATGTCGGTATTTTCATATACATTTGCCATCACTTGATGAGGAAACGCAATTTCAAAACAGATAGCGGGGGCTAGGTGAATGCCGTTAGCTTCAAGGTTTGCCTGTTGATAGTCACCTCGAGAGAATGATGACATAGGTAAATCGAATAGGGGAGCGAGCGGGCGAAGCCAGTCTTCAAAAGGTACGAATTCGCCTACGGGCAATAAATGATGTTTCGAAAATCGGTTGTTGTGGAAATATTGATAGTCGGGATAAGCGGCATCTGGCGTACGTTTACCTAGCACAATTAGGTTGTTCCACGCTTCATCAGTTTCCCAGTTGTAATTAACAATACCCGTAATAAGTGCCGTGTTCTCTTGAAAGGCTCTTTCGTTAACTTTAGCAAGATAAGGTTGGGCTAATGGCTCAAGCTTGGGAACCGCGGCTTCAGGCCAAATGATGAGGTCGTTATCCCATAAGCTTTCAGTTAATTTCCAATAGGTGTCCATGGTTGGACCATCTTGCTCTGGCACCCATCGCAGACTTTGCGCGATGTTGCCTTGAGCCATGCCTACTGAGTAGGTTTTTTGGGGCGCAACCCAAGTATGTTGTTTAAGAAGGTAGCCACTGGTAAATAAGCACAGCGCCACTAGCATTGCGTTGGCGAAAGTTCGCTTATTGTGTATCAACGCAAATAGCGTAGCGCTGATAACGATAAGCGCGCTTATTCCCGTTTCTCCGATGATTGGCGCAAAGCCTGAAAGAGGGCTCTCTAATTGACTATACCCTAAAGATAACCATGGAAAGCCGGTTAGCATCCAGCTTCGTAGCCACTCCGCCGCAACCCAGAAAAGAGGTAACGCCATTGGCCACAAGTGGGGAGAGAAGTACTTGGCGGTTAACTTGGTGGCAAGCGCAGGATAAAGCGATAAGTAACCACATAGCAACGCCATAATGCCAATAGATGCCGCAATGGGAAGCCCGCCAAAGTCGGCAATACTCACATGAACCCAGCTTATACCCGCTCCAAACCATCCCGCACCGAACAGCCATCCGGCTAAAAATGGACGATGTTTGAGCTTTATCACCTGACGTATAGCAAGTGCAAGCGCAGGAATAGTTAAAAGCCACATGTTAAAGGGAGCGAAAGCAAGGGTTAAGCTTGCACCACTTAGTAAAAGAAGAAGGTGGGGAGTAAACCGTTTCAGCATAGGAGTCATCTGATCGTGGTTAATAGAGTTGTTACGTCAACATAGGGTGAGCACGCATAAAATCATGCTGCCCTATGCTGAAACAGGCGTAGTTTGCGTTACTTCACTATTCGAGCGAAGGCACTGAAACCTTAAGTTGGATAAGTCGGCGCTTATCAGAGTTAGTCACTTTAAATTGAATGTCGCCAATGGTGATTTCGTCATTGGTTTCAGGCATATGACCAAACGCTTTCAGCACAATACCGCCAATAGTGTCGGCTTCTTCTTCGCTAAACTTGGTTTCAAAAAACTCGTTAAAATCGTCAACCGGCGTTAAGGCTTTAACAGAGTATGTTGATTTATTTAACGGGCGAATATCATCGGTACCATCTTCTTCCGTATCGTATTCGTCTTCAATTTCACCCACGATAATTTCAAGGATATCTTCAATCGTGACTAGACCAGACACACCGCCATATTCGTCTACAACAATGGCCATGTGGTAGCGTTGCTGACGGAACTCTTTAAGCAGAACGTCCACGCGTTTGCTTTCTGGAACAATAACCGCTGGGCGAAGAATATCGCGAAGGTTAAATTCTTTTTCCGCGTTAAATGCAAAAGCCAAAAGATCTTTTGCTAACAGGATACCTTCGATGTGGTCTTTATCTTCGCTGATAACAGGGAAACGGGAGTGAGCAGATTCAAGCATTACAGGTAAAAACTCTTCTACCTTTTGCTCTACATCGATGGTGGTCATTTGAGCGCGAGGGATCATGATATCCCTTACTCGCATTTCATTTACCCCAATAACCCCTTCAATCATTTCGCGGGTTTGTGGGTCTATGATTTCGTTCTGTTCAGCATCAGTAATAACCGATACTAACTCTTCTTTACTTCTCGGCTCGCCAGAAATTGAATTTTTTAGTTTATCTAACCAACTCTTGCCTGATGAGCCGTTGGTAGAGTGAGGATTATCGTCGCTCATAATGTCCGTTTAATTGTTAGTTCAACGCCAACGTTAAAATGGTTCTCGCTGGTCGTCAATGTTTTATTGTTATTAAGTGTTAAAGTACTTAACTAACAACGGTTTAAATTGAATTGTTAATCAATAGATTCGTAAGGATTAGCAATGCCAAGGTGCGCAAGAATATCAATTTCCTTGCTTTCCATTTCCTCAGCTTCCGCATCATCAATATGGTCGTAACCCATTAAATGCAATAGCCCGTGAACAGTCATGTGCGCGTAGTGGTTGCTTACGTCTTTATGCTGTTCTTCGGCTTCTCGACTAATAACGGGGGCACAAATAACCAGGTCGCCTAAAAGGTTTATTTCTATACCTGGAGGCGCTTCAAACGGAAAAGATAAAACATTTGTGGGTTTATCTTTTCCTCGGTATTCATGGTTAAGGCTTTGACTTTCGGCTTCGTCAGTAAAGCGAATGGTCACTTCTTGCTCAGCTAACCCTTCGTAATTGAGCACGGCGTTAGCCCAAAGCTCAAGTTCCGAAGGTGAGGGAATGGCCGACAAAATGGCCTCGTCACCTTCAAACGCTTGCTGTACATCAATAATGGCACTCACGATGCGTTGTCGTCTTTCGTTTGCGTGGCATTATCGTCTTGAGAAGCCTGTTCACGTTGAAGTCGCAACGCTTCTTCTTTACGTGCTTTGCGAAGACGCTCTTGTTCAGCATCGTGCACTTCATAGGCTCTGACGATGCGCGCAACCACAGGGTGGCGGACCACGTCTTCAGCGTTAAAGAAGTTGAAAGAAATGTCATCCACTTCACTTAACACTTCAATAGCATGACGAAGACCTGATTTTGCACCGCGAGGTAAGTCTACCTGCGTGATGTCACCGGTGATCACCGCTTTTGAATTGAAGCCAATACGGGTTAAGAACATTTTCATTTGCTCTACCGTGGTGTTTTGACTTTCATCCAGGATAATAAAGGCATCGTTCAGCGTTCGACCGCGCATATAGGCCAGCGGTGCAACTTCAATGACGTTGCGTTCCATAAGCTTTTCTACTTTCTCGAAGCCCAACATTTCAAATAGGGCGTCGTAAAGCGGACGAAGGTACGGGTCAACTTTTTGTGAAAGGTCGCCGGGTAAGAAACCGAGCTTTTCACCCGCTTCTACCGCCGGGCGGGTAAGCAAGATACGGCGAATTTCTTGTCGCTCAAGCGCGTCCACAGCAGCAGCGACGGCTAGGTAGGTTTTACCCGTACCGGCAGGTCCAATACCAAAAGTAATATCGTGGTTTACAATGTTCGCCACATATTGCGCTTGGTTAGGGTTACGCGGCTTAATCACACCGCGCTTGGTCTTAATATTGACTTCTTTGCCATAGCCGCCTGTTGCGTCTTTTTCAATAACGCGGGCTTCTTGAATGGCAAGATGAACTTGTTCTGCATCTAGCTCGGGAATACGGCCCTTAATAGGCTGAGTTTCTATATAAAGAAGCTTAAGTAATTCGCTGGCACTTTTTATTTGCTGCGGTTCACCCAACACCTTGAATGCGTTATTTCGGTAGGTAATTTCTACGCCTAACCTGCGCTCAATTTGTTTAATGTTGT
The DNA here is from genome assembly GCF_037029575.1 of Alteromonas sp. CH_MED4-4. Taxonomy (NCBI): domain Bacteria; kingdom Pseudomonadati; phylum Pseudomonadota; class Gammaproteobacteria; order Alteromonadales; family Alteromonadaceae; genus Alteromonas; species Alteromonas sp. CH_MED4-4. Next base: position 22,436 of record NZ_JAYMEU010000042.1, read on the forward strand.
CATCAAAGGGGCCACATAAACTCGACAAACGTTTGCTATCTGCCGGTTCTAATTCAAATTCGTTACTAACCAATGTACTCAAGCTACTTTTTTCCTCGCTATAAAATGTATTTAGGCTGGGTTAAATTGACCCACGCCAAGCTCATCGGGCAAATCTGCCTGATGCTTTGCCATGATAGATTGGGGCGAAACGGCAACACGCAAGCCCATTTCGCTCTCTCTGCGCACAACTTCACCACGTAATGAGTTAGTGAATACGTCAGTGATGTTTACATCAACGAATTCGCCAATCATGTCTGGTGTGCCTTCGAAGTTCACTACACGGTTATTTTCAGTACGTCCCGAAAGCTCCATTGGGTTTTTCTTCGACGGACCTTCAACCAATATTCGCTGCTCTGTACCAACCATGTGACGAGCAATACGAAGAGCCTGTTGCGTAATACGCTGCTGTAGTAGGTGAAGACGTTGCTTCTTAGTTTCTTCACTTACGTCATCTACTGCGTCGGCAGCAGGCGTACCCGGGCGAGCACTGTAAATAAAGCTGAAGCTAAGGTCGTAATCGACCGCCTGAATCAAATCCATGGTGGCTTCAAAGTCGGCATCTGTTTCACCTGGGAAACCAATAATGAAGTCACTCGACAAACTAATGTTCGGGCGAATTTTCTTCAGCTTACGCATTTTAGACTTGTATTCGATTGCTGTATGGCCACGCTTCATCAAGTTCAATATACGGTCAGAGCCGCTTTGAACAGGCAAATGTAGGTGGTCTACTAACTCCGGAATAGACGCATATGCCTCTATAATGTCATCTGTAAATTCAACCGGGTGTGACGTGGTGTAACGAATCCTATCGATACCGTCGATGGCCGCTACCAATTCAAGCAGCTCAGAGAAACGACAAATTGTACCGTCGTAATTTTCACCGCGATACGCGTTAACGTTTTGACCTAGAAGATTTACTTCACGCACGCCTTGACCTGCAAGCTGAGCGATTTCAAGCAACACGTCGTCAACAGGACGGCTTACTTCTTCACCGCGGGTGTAAGGCACAACACAGAATGTGCAGTATTTTGAACAGCCTTCCATGATTGAAACGAACGCCGTTGGACCTTCAGCACGTGGTTCAGGTAAACGGTCAAATTTTTCAATTTCCGGGAAGCTCACGTCAATCACTGACTTTGCGCCGCCCTGAAGCTGATTGATCATTTCAGGCAAGCGGTGCAGTGTTTGTGGACCAAAAACTAAGTCTACGAACGGCGCGCGCTGACGAATAGTATCGCCCTCTTGAGAGGCTACACAGCCGCCCACACCGATAATAAGTTCAGGTTTATCTTGCTTAAGTGTTTTCCAACGTCCCAGCTGGTGGAACACCTTTTCCTGTGCTTTTTCACGAATTGAGCATGTGTTAAGCAAAATAACATCGGCTTCTTTAGCACTTTCTGCAGCACTGTAGCCATGCGTTGAGTCTAGTAAGTCTGCCATTTTCTCCGAGTCGTACTCGTTCATTTGGCAGCCCCAGGTTTTGATATACAGCTTTTTAGTCATAACAACTATTCGATAACCTGTTAGTGTTCCTGTAAGTGAGAGCAGTTTCACCGTTGTTTAGAAAAGGTGGCTGCCAGAATGTTGTTTTACGTGAGGCGCTTAAATCACCACGTAAAAAACACTGATAATGTCAGTTACAGGAAGATGTTCAAAATAGCCGCATATTTTACCTGTTATGCAAGCATATTCCCAGTATCTTGAGACGATTCGTTAAGAATTGATCTAGGGCAAGCCAGTTCTACGTTTTACTTCACAGCGCTTTGTGTTTTAAGACATAATGCAAGTGCGTGTTTTAAGGAGAGTAAATGGTCGATTTTTGTATAAATGGCGGCGGTATGGTAGGTGCTGCACTTGCGTTGGGACTTGCTCAGCAGCAGTTTAAGGTAGCAGTGATAGAGCCGTATCTACCAGCACCTTTTAACGCTGAGACGGGGCCTGACTTAAGGGTTTCAGCCATCAGCGAAGCGTCGGTAACGCTGTTAAAAGCCCTTGGCGCTTGGGAACACATAGCCGCCATGCGTGTTAAACCTTACACAGGCCTAAGCGTGTGGGACGACCCAGCCCACCGAACAGACTTTACCGCACAAAGTATCGACATGCCCCAACTAGGCTTTTTTGTGGAAAACCGATTGTTGCAGCTGGGGTGCCACCACGCATTAAAGCAGTTTGACAATGTTGAGCTCATTACCGGACAAACGGTGCAAGATATTCAATTAACGAATACGGCTAAGGTCAGCCTTTCGAATGGCAGAACCATTGAAGCGAGCTGGCTTGTTGGCGCAGATGGCGCAAACTCTCAGGTGAGAAAGGCGGCGGGCATTGGCACTACAGGTTGGCAATATGCGCAGCAGGCGATGGGGATCACTATAAAGATGGAGAACGCCGTTGAACCTGTAACCTGGCAGCAGTTTACATCGAGCGGCCCCAAAGCCTTTTTACCTATGTTTGATAACTTCGCTTCGCTAGTTTGGTACGACTCGCCTGACGAACTCAAACGGATTAAAAGTTTAAAAGCGAACCAACTTGAAAGTGAAATTCTTAAAACGTTTCCAGATGAATTGACCAGAAATGGCAATAGCTTTTCAGTTATTGATAAAGCGATTTTTCCGCTTACCCGTGCTCATGCTAATCACTATGTGAAAGGCTGTTGTGCGTTAGTTGGTGATGCAGCACACACTATTAATCCGCTTGCCGGACAGGGTGTTAATTTAGGTTTTAAAGATGTAGAAACCTTTCTTTCTGTGTGTGCTGAATTCAAGCCATTCGGTAGCGACAACGCATTGTCGCTAACCGATAAAGTATTTTCTCAAAGGCTTATCAGCAATTATGAAAAGCCACGAAAGCGAGATAATTTGGTGATGATGACGGCAATGGATGGGTTTTATACCTTGTTTAGCAATGACGTTGCCCCCATAAAATGGATAAGAAACCAGCTTCTTTCTGTGGCGCAGCGCATAGAGCCTGCTAAACAAGAAGTGCTCAAATATGCGATAGGGTTACGATAATGGAAGTGTTAATTTTACTGGCGGTGTTATTTGGTGCGCTAGCATTGATTATACCGCTAATAGAACGCTCTAAAATGCGAATCAGTAATGAGGATGCTGCGAAATGGGCTAAGTGGATTTGGCCCTTAATGGGGATTTTGCTTATCGCCCAGTTGTTGCGGTTACTGTTCTCTTAGCTGCTGCTTAGGTTTAGAAAGTCAAAAAATTAGCCACTTGCCGAACTCAAATCAATTCACTTTTTCAAAGGTTCAAAGGAATGACCGTACAATTTTCGCAAGGGTTCTCCAATCAATGTCCGTGGGTTAATCTAAAAGGCTATAGCCTTTATTATATTTGGCAAGGGCATCCAGCAGACGAAGGCGAAAAACACTTTTATCAGTTGAAGAGTAAACCTGACCCTGAAAAGGTTGAGGTGATGTCTGCCTGCTGGGATGGCTATGCAGGCAGTTACCAGTTAAGTGCTGAAGGAAGCCTTATTCTCACTCGGTTTCATTACTTCCTCCCCAACGGGTTGGGGGAGTCCGATGCCTTACTTGAGGAGTTACACGGCGACTTTTACTAAGAATTTAGAACCCACTTTGAAGGCGATCAGCTATATGTACCGTTTGTTGATGGTAAAGTGACTGTTGACCAGGAACAGTGGGTTGAGGTTAAGCGAGCCTACATTAATATGAAAACGGACAAAAATGGTTTTTCCACTTGGTTTAATCGGTTCATTCCGAACCGCTTATTTAAGTAAACAAGGGCTCATCCAACTGGTTTCACGGCAATTTTCATGAAATGCACTGCGTCAGTTTTTGTAAGCCTTCATCTACATTAATGTGTTTGTTGTGGCCATTGTCCTTTCAAGTCGATAATGACTTTGTCTATCATCTTAATAGTTGTTTGATTATCGTCTTGCAGTAAGGCAAACGCTCGTAAGCCAACGAACTGATTTTGAAGCCACTCTGCGGCTGTTGACGTTGGCGTATGTTCAGGCAGCTCACCTTTTTCGATACAGGCTTCAATAATATTTCTAAAACCAGCCTTAAGGGTTTGCATGCTCTCAAGTACAGCTTTTTTGGCAATATCACCAATGAGTTCTAATTCTGCAATAGACTTAACCAGCAAGCACTGGCGCATGTAGCGTTGCTCGTCGGGGCCAGTTAATGCTGTTTCAAAAAAGTGGTAAAGAGCGTCTAAAGGTGATTGAGCTTCTGTGACTTGCTTTAAACGTTTTGCACTGTTGTCTGCATAATGCTCAACAACAAGTTTGAATAAACCTTCTTTGCTTTGAAAACGCGCATAAATACTACCAGGACGCATATCCAATGCCTGCTGAATATCACGCATGCCAGCCGCCTGAAAGCCTCGTTGCCAAAAAAGCGTAGTGGCTTTTTCTATAATCTCATCGTGGTCATATTTCATCGCTGCATACCTTATACGTGAATATTTTGAACATATGTTCAATTATCACTTGAACGATCGTTCAAGTAAACCTATTATTATTGGCATACGAGTTGTGAGTAGCGCAAAGCGTTGCTTGCAGTTTTGGATCACATCAATAGGAGAGTGACATGAGCGATTTTACTTTACACACGAAAGAGAGTGCGCCAGAAGCAGCAAAGCCTTTACTTGATAATTCGCAAGCAGCATTTGGAATGATTCCAAATCTACATGCAGTAATGGCAGAAGCGCCGACTTTGCTTGAAGGCTATCAAGTGCTGCATAAACTAGCGCAAGAAACATCGTTCAATGCAGAAGAGTTAACGGTGGTTTGGCAGGCTGTGAATGTAGAGCACGCGTGTCATTACTGCGTCCCAGCCCACACGGGTATTGCTAAGAGTATGAAAGTGCGCGATGACCTAATTGAAGAGTTGCGAAACGATGAAACACTGTCTGACAGCAAATTGAATACGCTTAAAGAAACTGTGCTGGCTGTAACTCGCGGGCGAGGTAATGTTGATAATGCGCAGCTTGACGCATTTTACAGTGCTGGATACAAGCATCAGCAATTGTTAGAAATCATACTTATATTGGCGCAAAAAGTGATGAGTAATTATACCATATATGGACCCTCTCCGATTGCAAGACACCGTGTTGATTTAATAACGTGATTCATTGCTGCCATATATT
>NZ_JAYMEU010000043.1:0-26581 GCF_037029575.1 Alteromonas sp. CH_MED4-4
TGTCTAAATTTTTAAAGAACATTCACTTGAAGCCGTTGCTTCTTAGTGACTCACCCTGTTCGAGTGAGGTGCGCATTTTACATCGTTTATTTTCGATGTCAACCATGTTTTTAAACTTTTTCTTTGTTTGAAAACTTGGTTTCGCACTTGTTGCTAAGTTGGCTTTGTTTTTCTCGAAGCCCCCTCAGAACGTGGAGCGCATTATAGATACCTCTTGTGAAAGATCAACACTTAAATTGGATTTTTTTGCTTTTTAAGCCACTTTTGGTATTAACCGCTCATTTCTGCATCATTTCTAGCGACTCAATCCATCTTTAGACTAGTTTTTTCACATTTTATTGTTCAATTTGTTACAAATGAGTAAACTATATACAGCCTCCAACACCATAATAAACAATAGAAAGGTAGGTATATGAAAGTAGGCTTTATTCAATGCGCTGTTATTAGCGCTATTTTTGCAATTGCAGGTTACTTGTTATTTTCTTCTGCTAGTTTAAACGTCCATGTTCCACTGACCGTCTCAGCAGCTCTGCTGATCAGCGGTATCGTTACTCCTTGGCTAGCGTCTCTTATTCAAAGTCCATCTTCCTCAGATGCCAGAGCACATTCTAATGACGGATCAGTAGAAACTTTATATGTGGGTAATTTGCCTTATAGAGCAAACGAGAACGCAGTAAAGGAATACTTCAGTAGCTTTATTGAAGTACAGTCGGTTCGCTTAATGAAGGACCGTAAAACTGGAAAAAGAAAAGGATACGGTTTTATCGAAGTTGTAACTGACGACTTAAACAGCGTTATCGATAAAACTAACGACTCAATCTTCCAGGAGCGAACCCTAAAAGTTCGCCCTGCAAAGGACAAAGTCGAACACGCGTAATTCTACGTACGGTTTAAAGGCTATAAAAAAGCCCGGTTAGCTCTCGCTACCGGGCTTTTATATTAATAAATAGTTAGTTATTCACTTGTCTCAGCAGATTGAGGAAGTCCATTAAGTAACGTTTGATTGAAAGCGTGAAACCTATTTATAGCAGATACAAGATCTGGCACCTGCACGTCTTTCATCTCATTAATCAACCCACCTATTAAGGTATTATAGTCTTCGTTACTTTCTAACGTACTTTCGGCATTTGCAAAAGTATCCATCATCTTTTCTAGATATTGCGCTATAGGGCTAACCACATTTCCAAACTTCGAATTATCGCTTTTGTCTTCATTGTAATGTTGGATGTTCTCATACGTCTTTAGTACTTCGGTCTGTGTTGTTCTATTTAACTGTAACGCGTAGCCAACTAACTCTTTATCGTCAAAGCCTAAACTTAACGCTTCTTCAAATGCTTTGTCGATGTCACCACTGTAAAAGGTGTCGGCGAGATCCTGAACTTGACCAACCAAATCAGCTATCGACTCTAACTCATCTTCATCAAGCTCGCCTTTCAATGAAAAGCTAATACCGCTTCGCTCATAGTATTGGAACGAAGTTTGTTGTTGGTATGACGCTGAAAAATTGTTTTCGCTTTGCTCGCCACTACCGCCTGATTGCTCCTGAGATGCCTGCGCTTGGAAATTAAGTTGTTGAGACGCTTGGAACGAGCGAAGACTCTCAAAACTAAAACTCACTTCGTCGCCATCTTTAGTTCGAATCAGCAAGCTTCCGCTTTTCTCATCCGATGCAGCTACCGCGTTTAAGGATGAAAGCGTTACAGCGTTCGGCTGCTGGCGACCAAATATGTCAGTTTCCAGATCGTTTATTCCTGTATCGATGAGATCGCGGCTTTTTGTCATCCCTTGCTCAATCTCTTCATTCATAAAACCAGCGAGGTCTTTTTCAGCCATAGCGAATCCACGGCTTACACCTTCTCTCGCTTGGCTAAATAAGCCATTAAGCTTTTCTTCGCTGGCACCACCGTTTGCCGCACCTCTAATGACGCCACCTACGAACTTAAGTACGTTTCTGGCAACTTTTTCAAAGTCGAACAAACTGTTCGACTTATCTTCAATGGTTTTCTCTTTGGCTTCTTGTGGCTTTTGGCCATCTATAACTAACGCTTGGTTAAGGCTGCTACTCATCACACGTAAGCCGATGCTAGTTTGGCTACTGGAAACAGATACTGATGCCGCTTGTTGTTTAGAAAACTCAGCCGCTTGCTGCAATCCGTCTTGCTGTAACTGCTTTTTCAACATTTCGTTCGGGTGAACTGATGCCTTTTGATCTGCTTTTTGATCGACCTTCTGGTCGCCCATAAAAGCCTTAATTTGACCCACGTTCATAATTTGATCCTCACTATCCTCAATCTTATTATCGGCAAAGAATCAGTATTGTTTAATTTTAATACAGCTTTTTTTACTGGGTCGTTCCTAATAATAATGCAGAAGTAGATAGCGCTTGTTGCAGTTATTTTATAAGGGACTACAATTCGCGACCTCAACATTGAATGGAGAATTTTATGACCGCGACCGAACAACAACGCTATCAAGCTCAGTTGGACGAAAAAGTAGAACGTCTTACTGCGTTACTTTCTCCGTTCAATGCGCCTGACTTAACCGTATTTCCATCGCAACCAACACACTACCGTATGCGCGCCGAATTTAGAGTATGGCATGAGGGCGATGATTTGTTTCACATCATGTTCAACCAGGAAACAAAAGAAAAGTATCGCGTAGATAGCTTTCCTCCTGCTTGTAAAGCAATAAACGATGCTATGGCGCTGTTGTTAAAAGAAGTAAGACCAAATGAAGCGCTAAGAAAGAAGCTTTTTCAAATCGATTATCTTTCTGCACTATCTGGCGAGCTTGTCATCAGCCTTTTATACCATCGTCAACTAGATGAGAAGTGGCAAGAGGCTGCAAAAGAATTAAAGGCGAAACTCGAGGCTCACTTTCCGAAAGTAAACATCATCGGCCGTGCGAGAAAACAAAAGCTTATTATCGACAACGATTTTGTTATTGAGCGCTTACCCGTTAATGGCAAAGAATTCATATTTAAGCACATCGAAAATAGCTTCACTCAGCCCAATGCCGAAGTGAACTGTAGCATGATTGAATGGGCACTAGATTGCGTAAAGCCGCTCTCTGGCGATTTACTGGAGATGTATTGCGGTGCAGGTAACTTCTCACTGCCGCTAGCGCTTCACTTCGATAATGTTGTGGGGACCGAAATAGCCAAGCCCTCTGTACAAGCTGCGCAGTTTAATATTGAACAAAATCAGCTTAATAATGTGAAGATCGTAAGACTCGCCGCTGAAGAATTCACTCAGGCTATGAAAGGTGAACGTACGTTTAGTCGCTTAGAAGGCATTGATCTAAGTACATATAATTTCACAACTGTATTGGTCGATCCACCAAGAGCTGGGTTGGATGAAGACTCGCTTAGAATGATTCAGGATTACGATAATATCGTGTATATCTCGTGTAACCCTGAAACGTTGGCGCAAAATCTTGAGCTTTTAAGTGAAACTCACGACGTTGCTCAATCAGCACTATTCGATCAATTCCCGTTTACTCATCACATTGAGGCTGGCGTTTTACTTACACGCAAAAGCTAGTTTTGGTACAAATTGACAAGGCCTTTGGAGTCACAAAGGCCTATGAAGACGTATTAGAATAAGGTGGCTTTGATTAGAGCAAACGATGAGGACTTAAAAGGCCAATCGCCACTAATTCAATTATACGCTTTTTTGCGTTGCACCTACTTGAACGAAGCGAAGCTGTGCTTTCACCCTCTCACCAATTTCGCGGCGAAGCTTATCATCAGCTTCTAGTGCTTCAGCACCTGCACTGAATACGAGCCTTACCATAGCATCAGCTTGAAGCTGCGCGCATGCGTATTCTACGCCCTGCTGTTCAATAATGTAGTCGGTCAACTCGTCGATGAAGTGTTGAATCTCTCTAAATACTGCCAACCGATAAGCCGACGACGTACCAGTATGCTCGCGTAATAATAAACGAAATACGTTTGTATTTGCCGCAATAAATTCCATGAAGGTTTCAACAGAAGTATGTATTACGCCACCTCCAGAGGCTATACGCCGCCTTGCCTGACGCATAAGCTGCCGCAATGCTAAACCGGCTTCATCCACCAGCGTTAAACCCAATTCGTCCATATCTTTGAAGTGCCGATAAAAAGACGTAGGTGCTATACCTGCCTCTCGGGCAACTTCACGCAAGCTGATTGCCGATAAGCTGCGATTTTCATCGAGCAAAGAAAACGCAGCATGAATGATATTTTGGCGGGTTTTTAATTTCTGTTCTTGTCGACTCACATTCGCACCATAGGTTGATTAGCTCTGAACGGCTTGATGATTTTTAGCGCTTGGGGTTGAAGCCCTTACGTCATCTGTATAGCCATTAACGCAATCAAACTTCGTACATCAAAGACTAGCATGTGTAGTTTATCGCAACACACACCAGTGGGGAAAGAGAAACAGAATCATCTCTTTTATAAACAAGCATTAAGCAGAAAAAGCCACAATTAACGAGCGCTTCAGCGTAGCTTTACTATAATTAAACTTTACACATGTAAGCAGAACTAATCTGGGTTTTGCTTGCCTGAAGCCTCGTAAAACGATAAATTAGCGAACAGTTGTAAGCCAAGTTGTATAAAATGAAAAAACCTCCTCTTATCCTTACTAATGTGCTGGTATTTATTATATCTGGCGCCATTGCGTTTATTGGTGTGCCGCTATGGGTGGCGTATCAAGGCATCGATTGGGCAGAAATCGGTGCGGCTATATTCCTATTTTACTTTACCGGTATGTCTATAACTGCCGGCTATCACCGCTTATGGTCGCATAAAACTTACGACGCCAATGTGGTAGTTCGTGTGATCCTTGCGATTGGTGGCGCTATGGCGCTGCAAAATAGTATTTTGCACTGGTCGTCAGATCATCGCGTTCATCATCGTCATGTTGATGATAACGACAAAGACCCCTACTCTGCGAAGAAGGGGCTTTGGTTTGCGCATATCGGCTGGATGTTGCGTGAGTATCAGGCCAAACGTTACGATGACTACAGTAACTGTAAAGATCTTCAAAAAGATAAAGTGGTGATGTGGCAGCATAACTACTATTTGCCCATCGTGCTGGCGGCCAACTTTGGTATCACAGGTCTTCTGGGCTATTTAAATGGTGACGTATTAGGCATGATCTTGGTAGCCGGTGTACTTCGCCTGGTGCTAGTGCATCACGTAACCTTCTTTATCAATTCGCTTGCTCATTTTTGGGGTAGCCAGCCTTACACCGATAAAAACACAGCACGAGATAACGGTATTCTTGCGTTTTTTACCTTTGGTGAAGGTTATCACAATTACCATCACATCTTTGAGTACGACTATCGTAATGGCATTCGCTGGTATCAGTTTGATCCTACAAAATGGCTTATTAAGGGGTTATCACTGGTAGGACTGACATCCAACCTTCGCAAAGTGCCAGAAGAGCGCATCGAGAAAGCGTTAGCAGCAATGCAGCTGCAAAGAGCAAGTGAAAAAGTATCGCTACTGCCTAATGCTGAAGAAATGATGCATACCATTCAAGAAGAATACGACTTGTTAATGCAGCGCATGAGTGAATACTACGCCACGAAAAAACGTGTTATGCGCGTTAAACAACGCACCCTAAAGCGCAGTATCGAAGGGCTTGAGCTTGCATACAAGTACAAAGAGCTGAAACACGCATTTGCTGTACAGAAAGAGAAATGGACACAGTTACATAGTTTGTCATTGCAAATGGCGTAAATTAACGCCCTCTTTTATACGTTTGAACGCTAAAAACCACATAAGTGTCTGCTTATGTGGTTTTTTTTTATTCTATAGTTGGATAAGGTCGTTATACTAAAACCAGAATCATTCATTTTGTATTACGGCTAACCTAGTGGTGACATCGCATTACAAAAGTAACAACATGGGAAAGTAAGATGGCAACGAAGCAAAAAACCAAAGCCCCGTCGTATCATTACGACGCTATCGTTATTGGCACAGGTCCTGGTGGAGAAGGCGTTGCAATGCAGCTTGCCAAAGCCGGAAAAAAAGTGGCGGTTGTTGAGCGCTACGAGGCAGTGGGAGGGGGTTGTACCCATTGGGGAACCATTCCATCGAAAGCGCTTCGTCACTCAGTAAGTCGTCTTATTGAATATAACTCTTCTCCCTTGTTTGCCGACAACCACTTAAGTAAGAGTCTTACGTTTTCTGACATCATGCGCCATGCTAGCGGTGTGGTAAAAAGCCAAACTCGACTTCGCTCTTCTTTCTACGACAGAAATCGTGTGACGCTATTTCACGGCGAAGCCAGTTTCGTAGATGCGCATACGTTAGAGATAACCCGTAAAGATGGCTCTAAAGATACTGTCACTGCGGGCCAAATTGCTATTGCCACAGGGTCGCGTCCTTATTGTCCTAAAGACATCGACTTTAATCACCCGCGTATTTATAACTCAGACACTATCCTATCTTTAGATCACGATCCCAAATCAATAATTATTTATGGCGCTGGGGTCATTGGCTCTGAATATGCCAGTATTTTCAGAGGACTAGGCGTAAAAGTTGACCTCGTTAACATGCGCGATCGCTTACTGTCATTTCTTGATGACGAGATATCAGACGCACTCAGTTATCACCTGTGGAACAATGGCGTACTCATCCGGCACAATGAAGCCTATTCTTCGGTTGAAGCTACCGATGACTCGGTTATTTTAAACTTAGAGTCGGGCAAGCGTATGCGCGCAGATTGTCTCTTGTTTGCTAACGGAAGAACGGGTAATACAGATACACTTAAACTCGAGAATATTGGTTTAAAAGCCGATGGCAGAGGCCAACTCAAGGTTAACGAAAATTATCAAACTGACGTAGACAATGTATTTGCAGTCGGCGATGTCATTGGCTATCCAAGTTTAGCATCTGCGGCTTATAACCAAGGTCGCTTTGCCGCTGAAGCTATGCTTGGCATAAAAACACATTCGGCATTAGTAGAAGATATTCCGTCAGGCATATACACCATCCCAGAAATAAGTTCTGTTGGTAAAACAGAGCAAGAGCTTACTGCAGCAAAAGTGCCTTATGAAGTGGGAAGAGCTCAGTTCAAACATTTGGCCAGAGCCCAAATCGCGTCAACGCAGACAGGAAGTCTGAAAATCTTGTTTCATCGCGAAACTAAAGAAATCTTGGGCATTCATTGTTTCGGTGAACGTGCCTCCGAGATTGTTCACATCGGCCAAGCGATCATGCAGCAAAAGGGCGAAGGCAATACCATAGATTACTTCGTTAACACTACGTTTAACTATCCAACCATGGCAGAAGCTTATCGAGTTGCTGCTATTAATGGACTTAATAGAATTTTCTAACGGACACAAAAAAGCCGGCGAGATTGTCGCCGGCTTAATATGCGTTAACTAAGAAATTAGTTACGGTTCGCAGCAAGCGCGTTAAGCGAATCTTTATGTGCTACGATGTCGATGTGCATATTTTCTTGATCGAACGTCATTGTTGCAATGGCGTAGTCACCCTGACTATCGCTTGCAATGTCGATCAACTTTGCTTGTGCATCACGGAAACGAATGTTATTGCCGATTTTGTCAGACATACATTGGTTATTCATTTCGAATGTTTTCGCATCCATGCAATCGAAAAGCTGGTTATCACCAGATTCCGCATGCGCAATACCAAAGGCCGCTGATAGAGCTAGGGTTAGTACTACTTTACGCATGTTTCTTCTCCTGTGTTACAGTCTACTACTGTCACTATTAAACATACTGTATATACATAAGATAGTCAAACTGAGATCATAGTTTTGTGACAAAAGTATGACAAAGAGAAATATTTGGAGAAAAATGTGAAAGGCCACGATGCACTGGTGGTTAAAGCGAGAAATTGTAGACTGTGTGCCCCTCACCTACCGCATCAACCCAACCCCATATTTAGCACTGCACCATCAACTAAAGTGCTTATTATTGGGCAAGCACCGGGGTTGAAAGCTCATGAACGCAACATTGCGTTTGATGATCCCAGCGGAGATCGGTTACGCGATTGGTTGTCTGTCTCGAGAGAGACCTTTTATAACCCTAGCTTAATTTCGGTGCTGCCAATGGGCTTCTGCTTTCCAGGTTATAAAAATGGAGCCGATGCCCTGCCAAGAAAAGAATGTGCTCCCGCTTGGCATAATGACTTTCTTCTTCATTTAAAACCTAAAGTAACGCTTTACGTGGGACGTTACTCGCAACAGTATTATTTACCGCAACACAAAACGTTAACTGAAGCTGTACGCAGTCCGACTGAAACACATTTCGTACTGCCCCACCCGTCAGGAAGAAACAACAGGTGGCTCGCTAAAAACCCTTGGTTTGAATTAGATATCCTTCCCAAGTTGCGAGACACTGTCGAATCTGTATTAAAAGTTTAGTCGTGCTCTTCCAGAAACGCTAAAAGCGCATCGAACGGCATAGGCTTCGCGTACAAGTAGCCCTGTGCTTCGTCACATCCAAGCTTTATCATGTAACTCGCCTGCTCTCTTTTTTCTACGCCTTCGGCAATAGTCAATAAGCCTAGCTTGTTACCCAAAGTCACAATGGTCTCAGCAAGCACTGCGCTTGCACCCGGTTTTATGTCTTTGACAAAAGAACGATCGACCTTCAATCGATCTAACGGGAGCTGCTGTAGATAACTCATGGAGGAAAAGCCTGTTCCAAAGTCATCAATGGCTATTTTCACCCCAAATTCTTTTAACGAACGCAATGCATCTATTACAATTTGCGGCTCATCCATCACCACGCTTTCTGTTATTTCTAGCTCTAAAAGGCTTGGGTCGCAGTTGGCGTTAGATAGTGCCTGCTTAACTTTTTCTACAAATAACCTGTCGCGGAACTGCGGAATAGAGATGTTAACGGCAACTCTTAGATGGCCGTAGCCTTTTTCTTTCAATTCCTGAAGACGACGGCATGATTCTTCTAATACCCATTCACCGATATCAACGATAAGACCTGAATACTCAGCAAGTGGCACAAATACGGCGGGAGAAATATATCCCCCTTCATCATTGGGCCAGCGTAGTAAGCCTTCCATGCCAACAACTTTTTCATTCAGTAAGTCCACTTGCGGCTGAAACCACAGCTCCAGCTTTCTTGCTGCAAAGTCGCTTCGGAGTTGGCGAATCATATCTAGGCGCCAAGTCGTCTGATCTTCAATATCTTTGGCGTAATATTCGAAGTTATCTGTCAGGTTTTTCTTAGCACGGTTTAACGCAATATTCGTGCGCTTTAAAATCTCAATGCCGATGTGGCGTTTATTGTCTAACTTGCACAATCCAAGTGTTATATTCACCGGAAGGGTGTGATCACCTACCTGAAATGAAGATTGGAAAATGTTGTTAATGGACTTGGGGCATACCAAATCGTCAGGACCAATAAGACCAAATACATCGGCACCTATGCGGCCTTTTTTCACTATGCTATCGAAAGAAGATTGAAAGCGATCGCTTATAGCTCGCAACAATTCGTTGCCGACTTCTTGCCCTAAGCCATCATTTATATCGGAAAAGTGATTTACGTCGATAAGGGCTACGCTATAGTTTTCTCCGGCAAACAAATGAGGTTTATCGAGCATATTGATAAACTCATTGCGGTTTGGCAGACGGGTTAACCAGTCTCTGAACGCCGCATTTCTCAATTCATGGAAAAGATTAACGTTTTCGTATCCCACTGAAATACTGGATAGAAAAACCTCAAGCAAGTGCTTGTCTAGCTCACTAATCTCGTGGGTTTGTCGAACAAATACGGCAGCTTCAAAACCAGCGCGGCTGATATACAGCACAGAGCAACTGGGCTCAAAAATGTGCTTTTTAAGACGTAGGCAACGACTAATGTTTTCTTCAATTTCAAGGTTTTTAAGCGTGAACACAGGCTGGTTTATAAATTTCGCATACTCACCCGCAGCGCCAAGCACGTAAACCTCTTCGTCCTCTCGATCTAGCAAAGAACCCGCTCTCGCGCATAATAAACCTTCGGAGTCTAAACCAATAAGCGAACTGATTTGGGTAACTACACCTTCGCAAAACTCTTTCACCGAATGTTCTTCAAACAAGTTGGCTGAAGAGGTGATTATTTTTTCTAAACCAGCACGGCTTTGACTAATCGTTACAATTTGCTGATAAGAGCGTAGTGAGGAAATGATAGTAGTTAGTAATTTGGCGCGAGTAAGTTCTGTTTTGGTTTTATAGTCATTGATATCGTAAACTTTAATGACTTGCTCTTCAGGCGCGTAGCCGGGCTGGCCCGTACGTAAGATAATTCGAGGTTCTACTAACTTCATGTCCTCGCGGATGTATTTAACAACATCAAAACCCGCGTCATCAGTCTCCATAACTACATCAAGTAAAATTATGGCAATGCTGTTGCCATATTCGTGCAGCATTTCTTTGGCTTGTTTTGCTGAATAAGCGTGGATGAAGTTTAATTTGCGATCGTTTACGATGAGATCAGATAGCGCGAGACGCGTTACGGTGTGAATCTCTTCATCGTCATCGACAATAAGAATGTTCCAGTCTTTGCCCAATAAGGTTTGCTCTTCAACTGAACCATCATCATCTAAAAAAATTAATTCGTCGTTATCGTAATCCATTGCCGACATTACCGCTCATTTCCTCGATACAAACAAAACAAGAATGCGCTACTCATTGTATTAAGGCAACGATTACATTGATAAATGGGTTACGCAATGCAATAGTGCTCTCATGTTACATGCCATTTTACATTCGATCATTTAAGCATTTATGAAGATTACATCCCAGCACTTTTCCCCTGAGGTAAAAAAACCACAGGAAACGGAAGAGAAGACTGTAAAGGTGACAGCCGAATCGCCTGCGGCTGAAAAAGCGGCCAGCAACGCAGTGAAAACCGATGCTAGTCGCCAACGCATGCTTTCCTGGTTTGCCAGAGTGGGTATAAGCCCCTCTATGATGTCCCCTGATCCTAAAAAGCAAAAGCATGCACTAGAAAGAAGAAAACAAATATTAGAAACCCAAAAAGCAAGCAATCTTCAAGCTGTATTAAATATAGCATTAAATGTGACGATCAACGAACAAACTAGCGATAATCTTGATCCCGACTGGTTTTTCGCATTTAGTACCATGGCTGAGGAAATTTACAGCCCGCCCATGCAGGAATTATGGGGAAAGATTTTTGCCGTTGAGGTGGCTCGCCCGGGCAGTTTTTCCCTTCGTACATTGCAGTTATTAAAGACGCTAACGCATAGGGATGCACAAGTATTCAATAAGGCTGTGAATGTTGCGAGTAGAAGAAATAACGATGCGGTCCCGCGTATTCTTGTGGGGTATCACAAACGCAAAGGCTTGCTTTCACTATTGAGACGCCCTGTTCCTGAGCAAATTAACTTAGCCAACGTAGGGTTGAGTTACCCTGATCTGTTGTCTTTGCAAGAGATGAAGTTGATTTATACCAGCGAAATTGAAAGCGCCGAATACAATGAAGGTCAGCAAGTAACCTGGCGATGCGTAAATGAAAATATTTCATTAACCAGTAAAACGTCTGGGGTTGCATTGGTGTATTACAAGTTCACTTCGGTTGGCAGTGAGCTGTATAAATTAGTGACTAAATCGCCTAATGAAGCGTATTTAACCAGCATTAAGTCGGTGTTAGGCGAGGTATTTAACGTAAGTTAAATACCGTCACCAAATTCGTGCAATCCACACTCGCGTTTCAAACCAAAGAAGCGCGTGTCTTGCTCACTCATTCCTTCTTGGAGCGACTGCGTGGTATGCCAATCACCGATGGATACATACCCTTGCTCCCAAAGCGGATGATAAGACAAGTCGTTATCTTTCAGGTAGTAATGTAAGTCTTTGTTGCTCCAATCAATGATCGGGTAAAGTTTAAACTGCTGCCCTACTTTTTGTAGAACTGGAAGCTTTCCCCTAGTATCTGATTGGCTTCTACGCAAACCTGCAAACCACGTACCTGCTTTCAGGTCACGTAAGGCGCGCTGCATTGGCTCAACTTTGTTCATCTTATTGTATTTCTCAATACCTTCGATGCCTTGTTCCCAAAGTCTGCCAAAGCGCGCTTCCTGCCACGCAGAAGACATCTCTGCGCTGTACACATGCAAATTTAGATTGAGCTTTTCTACAAGTTCATCAATAAACTTATATGTCTCAGGAAAAAGATAGCCTGTGTCGGTAAGCACAACAGGAATATCCGGTTGTGCTTGGGTAAGCATATGCAGCATAACCGCCGATTGTGCTCCAAAGCTTGAAGACACAATATGAGTATCAGGCAAGTTGTCCAGCGCCCAAGCTACTCGCTCCTGCGCTGTCATTTTCTCTAACGTTTCATTGATATCAGCAAGGGCTTCCTTACTGATATCAAGCGTTAGTGGTTGCTGCTTAATCGCTGTATTATTCGTCATAGAAATCCCGTGCGGAGTCTACTACTGGTTTTACAACACCAGCGCGAACAACATAATCACCAAAGGCTTCACCCGCTTCACGATCTTTGGCCCACTGGCCAAACAGTGAATCTAGTTCTGCCATGATTTCCTGTTCGCTTATGTTTTCTCGATACATACGTGGAATACGTGTACCTTCTCGGTTTCCACCCAAATGCAAATTGTATTTGCCTGGGCCCTTACCTACTAAGCCAACCTCAGACAACATCGCGCGACCACAGCCATTCGGGCAGCCTGTTACACGGAAGATTACGCTGTCTTCTTCCAATCCGTGTTTGGCAAGCAAACCTTCTAGCTCCGTAACGGCATCCGGCAAGTAGCGCTCAGCTTCTGCCATGGCTAACGGACAGGTTGGCAATGCAACACAGGCCATTGAGTCAAGTCGCTGGTTAGAAATCGATGGCGCTATTAAGCCATGTTCGCGGGCTAATGCTTCAATTTTGTCTTTGTCTTGCGGCGCTACACCGGCAATAATCAAATTCTGGTTTGCCGTTAAGCGGAAATCACCTTTGTGGATCTTCGCAATTTCGGCACAGCCTGTTTTTAGCGTTTTACCTGGGTAATCTAAAATACGGCCGTTCTCAATAAATACGGTCAGGTGATATTTACCGTCAATACCTTCAACCCAGCCAAAGCGATCGCCACGTCCCGTAAATTCATACGCACGGCTGTCTTGGAAAGTCACGCCTGCGCGTTTTTCAACTTCAGCCTTAAAGTTGTCTACCCCAACACGCTCTAACGTATATTTGGTTTTCGCGTTCTTACGATTAACACGGTTCCCCCAATCACGCTGAGTTGTTACAACCGCTGCGGCAACGTCTAGCGTGCTTTCAAGCGGAATAAATCCGAAATCAGAGGCTTTACGCGGGTACGTGCTCTTGTCGCCGTGAGTCATTGCAAGACCACCACCGACAAGTACGTTAAAGCCAACTAGCTGTCCATTTTCAGCAATCGCAACAAAGTTAAGATCATTCGCGTGAACATCTACATCGTTTTGCGGAGGAATCACCACCGTCGTTTTAAACTTACGCGGTAAATAGTTATCACCCAAAATAGGCTCTACAGGCTTTTCAGTCGTTTCGACTTTTTCACCGTCTAACCAAATTTCAGCATACGCGCGGGTTTTAGGTAGTAAGTGTTCACTTATCTTCTTCGCCCATTCAAATGCCTGAAGGTGAAGCTCAGATTCAACCGGATTTGACGTACATAGTACGTTTCGGTTTACGTCGCCTGCCGTAGCAATAGAGTCGATGCCTACCTTGTTTAGCATTTGGTGCATGGACTTAATCTTAGGCTTTAACACACCGTGAAACTGGAAAGTTTGACGGGTTGTTAAACGAATGCTGCCGTACATGGTGTGATCGGCTGCAAACTTATCAATCGCTAACCATTGGTCAGGCGTAATAACACCACCAGGTAAACGGGCACGCAACATCACATTGTGAAGCGGCTCAAGTTTCTGCTTTGCACGCTCAGCGCGAATATCACGATCGTCTTGTTGGTACATACCGTGAAAGCGAATAAGCTGGAAGTTATCAGCGGTGAAACCACCAGTAAGATTATCTTTAAGATCGGTAGTGATGGTGCCACGCAAATTATTACTTTCACGCTTTAAACGCTCGTTGTCAGCCAGTTTGCCCTCAACGATAAATGGTGATTTTTCGTTACTCATTAATAGACATCCTTCTGATAACGTTTCGCTTTACGTAACTCTACAACATAGGCTTTTGCATCGGCTTCAGATTTACCGCCGTGCTCTTGCACAATACTAATTAGGGCGTTCTCTACATCTTTCGCCATGTGCATTGCATCGCCACACACATAGAAGTGTGCGCCCTGCTCTAGCCATTCATACACCTCTTTACCGTTTTCTAGTAAACGGTGCTGAACATATACTTTTTCTTCTTGGTCACGAGAAAATGCCAGCGTAATTTTGTCTAGCAGGCCTTCTTTAACGTAGCCTTGCCATTCCACTTGATATAGAAAATCTTGCGTGAAATGTGGGTTGCCAAAGAACAACCAGTTTTTGCCTTCTGCGCCTTGTACGTCACGCTCTTGCATGAACGATCTAAACGGTGCAATACCCGTACCCGGACCGACCATGATCACTGGCGTATTTGGATCAGCGGGCAAACGGAAGTTATCGTTACTTTCTACGAACACTTCTACGTCGCCATTTTCTTCTAGATATTCACACAAAAAGCCAGATGCGCCGCCTTGATGACGATGTCCAAACGCTTCATAGTCAACGTGAGCTACGGTTAAATGTACTTCTTCTTCCACTTCGGCTTGGCTTGATGCTATCGAGTACAAGCGAGGCGTTAGCGGTCGCAAAGCATCTACAAGCTGTTGTTCAGACAACTTACCCGGATGGTCGCGCACAATATCAATAATTTGACGTTCGGCCATGTAGGTACGCAGCTGCGCTTTATCTTCCATCAATTTAGCCAATGATTCAGAGCCTGTCGCCTCTTGATATGACTTAATGAAATTAGGGTAACTTAAAGTTAATTCAAGCTTCGACGTTAATGCTTCGGTGAGTGACATGGTCGCGTCAGCCACAGACACTTCTGTATTGCCGTTTAGTGACAAGATACTAATAAGCTCTGACACTAGAGATGCTGCATTTTTAAACCATACACCAAGCGCATCACCTGGCTTATAGGTAATTCCGCTATCTTCAAGGCTTATTTCAATATGGCGTATATCTTTAACAGAATCACGACCTGTGATTTTTTGTGCGTCAATTAAGGTCGCTTTAAACGGAGCTTTTTTGGTGTAAGTTTGCGCTGCTACACCCTGCACTGCCGCGCCAGTTTGCGCCGCTACCGCTGCTTGCGGAGCTGCACTGAAATCGTCTTTTAGCGAGTCGATGAGCTTGCTCAGCCATGCTTCGGCTTCCGTTTCATAATCAACGTCGCAATCTAGTCTCTCAACAATGGCTTTGCCGCCAAGCTTACCTAAGCGTTCATCAAAGTCTTTACCCGTTTGGCAGAAAAACTCGTAACTACTGTCACCTAAACCCAAAACTGCATATTTGGTATTAGCAAGCTTCGGGGCTTTTTTGCCAGCCAAGAATTCATGTAGCTCAATAGCATCGTCTGGTGCATCACCTTCACCATGGGTACTAACAAATACCGCAACGTGAGTTTCTGCTTTCAAGTTACGTGGCTTGTAATCTGCCATGCTAACCAGCTTGCTATTAAAGCCCGCTTCTTCTGCTTTCGCTTGACACTGCGCTGCAACACCTTTGGCATTACCGGTTTGTGAACCGTACAAAATAGTAAGCGTTGGCGCGTCACCCGCTACTGCAGAAGTGCCTTGCATCATTGGTGCAACCGAACCACCTTGTGCAGCAGCCATGCCCGCAGCATAACCACTTACCCAAGTAAGTTGATCACGATTTAAGCCTGCAATGGCTTGCGTTATTGCATTCCACTGCTGTTCGTTTAATACCGCGCCTGGCGCTGAGTTCGAATTAGAATCTTGTGACATAGTCTTTTAGCCTTTTATCAATGGCGCTAAGGCTAACGGCTTTCTTCAAGAAGAGAAAAGAATAAATGAAACTTTTTTATTACTGAAAGTGCTAATGACTGTGCGAATAGGTAATAACACAATTGAATTTGGGCGAGAAGCAATAAAAAGGGCGAGGCTGCAATCGCAGCCCCGCCCTTTAAAATCCGTATTTGAGGCTTAGAAGTGAAGTTCTAGCCCTGCGAATACACCATCAAATTCCATGTCAGCGTACACATCATCAAGGTCTTCAATATCTACCGTTACATTTCTGTAACCCACCTGAAGCGTCATATCAACCGCTAAACTTTCAATAAACGAGTACTGAATTGCAGCTTGATAATCACTAAGCTCATGGTCGTCGAACGACAAATAGCTTCCTTCAAAGTATGCTGATAAACCTGTAAACGGTAAACCTAGCTGAACCTTTGAGTAAGCCATTGGAACAATACCAGAGAATTCTGCAGATCCGCTTGTGTCACTCGCTCTATCCACAACGAACAGTGCGCCGTCGATGTACTTCGCATTAACACCTAAGTCAAAGCTCACCAGATCGTTATCAAATAACTCGTAGTACAAAATGAAATCTGTAGCATCAAGCTCTACATCTGTATTAACCGTGGTGCTTTCAGTAAACAGTTCGCCGTCAAAAGTGAATTCAGACTGAAGCGTTGTGGTGCCCGAGTTATCTAATGTCGTGTGATTTACTTTTACATTAGGTAAAAACGGTACAGGATGCTCAAAGGCAATGTATAGCGCCGTATTGGTCTCATCATCAAAGTTAAAGTCAGCGGTGTTGTTGCTATCAGCAAAACCGCCCTGCGTGTCGGTTTGCCATACTTGGGCTCCAACATATACGCCTGCGATAGTGTCTGCATGAGATGAAACTGAAACTAATGCGCATCCCAATGCGGCAGCTATAAGACCCTTTTTCATTAATTATCCTTGATTAAGAAGTTCTGAAAGTTCAATTAAAGCAGCGTTTGCACGAGAAATATAGTTTGCCATTACCAAAGAATGGTTCGCTAACATGCCAAATCCACTACCATTTAAAATCATTGGACTGAATACCGACTGCTGTGTCGCTTCCAGTTCACGAATAATTTGCTGAAGACTAACCAATGCATTCTTATCTTCCAATACGTCGTAAAATTCAATTTCCACGGCTTTTAGAAAGTGAAGTAAAGCCCACGTAGCACCGCGTGCCTCATAGAAATTATCGTCTAGTTTCCACCAACTCGTTTTAACTACACGCTGGCTGGCTACAGGAGAAGACTGCTTTGCATTCGAGTCACCCGCCAGATCAGTGTTCAATCTAGCCGATCCTACGCTGGCACTAAGTCTTTGTGAATAACTGCCCAACCGTTTTTCTACCTGTTTCAACCATTCGCGCAAGTTGTCTGCGCGAGTATAAAACTGACTGTCGGTGTTTCGGGTATTCGCTAGCTCGTCACGGTATTTTTTTAGAAGCTCTATACCGTCAGAGTAACTCGATTCAGAAGAAGGCAACGCCCAGCTTTTGTGATCCATATTAAACTTAGGGTGAGCTTTTGTAAGGTATGGATTTTCAATAGACTGGGATTGAGAGCGGCTGAAGTCTTTACGCATAGAGAGTGCAAGGTCTCGCACCATTTCCAGCGCACCGAATTCCCATGCGGGCATGTTATCTAAAAAGATGCCAGGAGGCGTAATGTCGTTAGAAAGATATCCACCAGGCTTATCAAGTAAGGTTTCCGACACATCAATCATGGTTGTTGTTAATGTGTAACCCGCAATATTAGCTGGATTCTCAACAGGCGAGTTTTGCTTTAAACGTTGTCTAACATCAAACGTGTCTGGGGATAGGCTCCAATACCATCCTATTAGCCAGAAAAGTAAAACTATCACTACAGCGACAATCGCTATCCGTTTTGAGTTAATAGATTGTCTCATATAACACCAACCTTCCTTTTAAATAACAAATAGCCGACGGAGGTCAGCTATTTGTAGTCTTAATACTATGTGAAAAATGCGAAACCTTTGTGACGGTCGTCTTTATATCACCATCTTTTACTACGTTAACACAACTTAAATAAAATTATGATGATTATACATTATGGTGCATATTTCGGTCATTTTGCTGCTTATAAGCGGCAGAGTTTCGATTTTTCAAAGCATATAGCGCTATCGCGATAAGTATAATTGGCCAAAATGCACTTACTCCCACCACTAATAATGCTAAAAATCCTGCGCCCAGCGCTAAAAGAATTGTGCCCATAACGCTTACAGCAACAACAAAACCAACGATAGCGAGGACTACGCCGACTAGCGATAACACTGCTACGTTTTCCCAAGGACTTAGCAATTCATCTGACATGATTAAGTGCATACCCAACCAGCTATCTACTAAGCTGCCTAAACAATTCACCAAAATAATGGCGATGACCAATGCAATCAGAAAGTTCTTCATTACACTAATCTCGGTAATAAGATAACGGCTGCAATATAAGCCACTAGCGTAATAGGCGTAGCGATGAACAAGCCTGCTACAGCTGCCGCTCTAACCCATACTGCATCTATATCAAAATAACGTGCAACTCCTGCACACACACCTGAAATGATTCCAGAATCAAGGTCTCTATAAATTCGTTTTTGTGATGGTACTTTCATCATCTTCTCCAAAAATGCTTACTTCGATATCTACAATGCGGGCTGCGGCTCTCAAGGTCGCCTACGCGACCTTCTTCTTCTTAAGTTCAGCCAATTCCTTTTCGATAGCTTCATCTGCTTCCATTGCATCGAACTCGGCCTGCAGTGACGTTGCTTCATTCGACTTTGTTAGGTCGTACGCATCAACTTGCGCTTCTAGATGATCAATGCGCTGCTCGTAACTCTCAAAGCGCATCATGGCATCATCAATTTTTCCTTCGTGATCAGCTTGCTTCACTTTTAAGCGTGTTTGCGCTGAATGCTTGCATTGAACCAGCGTTTTTTGCTTGGCTTTTGCTTCGGCTAACTTACTGTTCAGACGCGCAGTATCGCCTTGGATTTTTTCGATACTTTCTGCAATATGCGCTTCTTGTTCTTCAAGAGAAGCTAGCTTTGCAACATACTTTTGTTTTTCGATTAGTGCGGCTTTAGCCAATGACTCTTTGTCATTATTCATTGCGATCTGTGCTTTGTGCTGCCACCCTTCCACTTCTTTGTTTGCTGATGCCATATGGCGTGCAAGGGTTTTCTGCTGAGCAATAAAGCGCGCTGCATCAGTGCGAACCTCAACTAAGGTTTCTTCCATTTCTTGAATAATCAAACGAATGATTTTTTCAGGATCTTCCGCTTTATCTAACATTGCGTTGATGTTTGCTTGAACAATATCGTTAATGCGCGAAAACATACCCATGATTATTTCTCCGTTAAAAGTAGTGTTGTGGTTTCCAGCACTTATTCTTAGTTACGCTGACCGCTGGTTACCGCTGACTGAGTTCTCCTCAACACTCTAACTATTACAATCACCGTGCCATTTATTTAAAGCACTGTTTTCAAAGGACTTTAATTTAATTCCGGAAATCACCAACTGTTCAACAAGCGACCAAATACAATTTTTTAGCGTATTTAACCAATAGATTTGTTAATTTGACCAACCCTGTTTTTTGCGTTTTTAATGTCTAAGTCACTGTGCTACACGCACAAAAAAAGCGCCTTTCGGCGCTTTTGCTATATACCAATATCGAATTAGTCGGCATCTTGTTCTGTAGAACTACCTTCAGACGGGGTAGCAACAACTAAATCAGTCACGCTGACCTTACCACTTCCGCGCATTTCTTGTGGGCTTAGCTCAAAGTGATACGTTGCGTTTGCTACTGCTTGGTACACGTCAGCCTTAATTTCCTGTGATGTGGTAGCCACTGCGTTTGAAACCACATTAGTTAAAAACGTTTGAAGCACTGACTCTTCTGCATTTGCTACGCTGCTTGCCATGCTTGCTGTCAGTAAAGTTGCTGCGATTAGTGAAGTTTTCATAATTTCCCTCTGAAGTTAGTCAGTGCAACAACAAGCCGTTGTTGCGATACTTAGAGGATTGCGAGAGCTGTGCCAACTCCTTTAAAAACACTTAAGGCATTGATATATATAAGTTTAAATAAAAAAGCTCGCGAGACAGCGAGCTTTTAAGAATTGAACAAATATTAAACTTTGGTCAAAATTACTAAATCGTTAGTCTTTTTGACTATTAAACGCGGCGACTTCCTTTTGTGCACTTTCTACAGCGTCTAGCGCATTTAGCAGCAGATTGGGATCTGGATTTTTTCCTGTTCCATTTTGGCTTAAGTATCTACGCCAAATACGTCCACCCGCTTGCCCTTGATAAAGACCCAAAATATGCCGAGCTGCATGCCAGGGTTTGAAATAGGGATCGTCTTGGCGTTCAATATACTGCTGCATTTTCAGCACAATTTCTCGGCGTGATATACTCTGAGCTTCAGTATCTCCGAAAATCTCTTTATCTACGGTAGCCATAATGTAAGGATTGGCGTAAACCTCACGCCCTACCATAACGCCATCAACAAGTTCTAGCTGTTGCTGGGTTTCTTCTAGCGTTTTAACCCCACCATTTATGCTAATAGATAATTCAGGGCGAGCCTGTTTAAGTCTATGAACCCGCGGATAGTTTAACGGCGGAATTTCGCGATTTTCTTTTGGGCTCAATCCCTGTAGCCACGCTTTCCTTGCGTGAACAATAAAGGTATCGCATCCGGCATCTGCCACGGTATCGATGAAACGAGCGAAGTCTTCATCTTCGTCCATATCATCAATGCCAATACGGCACTTTACCGTAACGGGAATATCTACCGCAGCCTGCATGGCTTTGACACAACTTGCTACCACCTCTGGCTGGGCCATCAAGCAGGCACCGAAGCTACCGTTCTTAACTCGATCACTTGGACAACCTACGTTTATGTTAACTTCATCATAACCGCGCGCTTGTGATAGCTCAGCACACTTGGCCATGTCAGACGGATCGCTTCCGCCCAGTTGAACAGCAACAGGATGTTCCTCTTGGTTGTAACCCAGATAGTCACCCTTGCCGTAAATGATCGCGCCTGTGGTTACCATTTCTGTATAGAGAAGTGTGTGCTTAGACATTAATCGTAAAAAGTAGCGACAATGGCGGTCTGTCCAATCCAGCATTGGAGCGACAGAGAATTTACGATTTAGTGGAGTGATAGACACGACAGGAACCTCAGACACAGTTATTACTTATATACCTCGCGTACGCGCGAGCGGCGTATAGTACCTATGTTCAATAAAAAAACAATGTCGCTTGCCATTATTTGATAGGCCTATTCCAGCCTTAAAAAACAGCTCAAATCGTAGAACGCATAAGTAAATCTTCATAGATTATTCAACTTACTGAAAAGATGGCGTTTTTTGTATAAGGATTTTTGTAGGTATTTGCCACTATTATGCTTTTAGCGTATTTCAAAGTTCACGATTAGCGGCTATTGTATAAAGTAATAACCATAATTATTAGCACAGACAAAAATGTGATTGCAGCTCATTAGCGTGTTCAACGCAAAGAACTGCGCCTTCCGGAGACATTTTATGGCGGACAAGAAGCCGAAGGATCAGCAAGCGCAAGACGTAACTCAAACTGAAGGCGCGCCCAAACCAGCAGACGAACTTGCTCAACTTAGAGAAATTTTGTTTGGTCAAACAAACCGTGCATTCCGTGCAGATCTTTCTGCGTTGGAGTCACGGGTTAACGACAGCTTCTCTAAACTGAATACGCATCTTGATAATCAGTTTAACGATATACGTAAGCTTATTGACCAACAGATCACAGAATTATCGAATCAGTTGGCCAGTGCTAACGACAACCACAGTAACGTGCAAGAGCAACTTCAAAACACCACTGACAAATTGCAAAGTGAATTGGAGATAGCGGAAACTGCTGCAAAGAATGACAACGATGCATTGGAAGCTCATGTGGTTAAAGAACTAGAGTCGCTTGATAATTTATTTAGTAAGCGTCACCAAGAGCTGCTAGAGAAGCTTCAGCAGGTAACCAGTGAGCTTTCAGAAAGTAAAACCGATAGAAAAACGTTGGCAAACTTACTTTCGACTATGGCCACCAACCTCGCTACAGATCATTAATTAATGACTGAAAAAGTGCCGCCGTCGGAGCTATCTGACAACTCTCTAGACAAAGTCAGAGAGCTACTCATTGGAAGGGACGACAAGTTCGTTCAAGAAAAGTTGAATCGCGATGCGAAAGGCATCGTGACAAACGTCGTTTCTGAAGCGCTCTTTGAACGCGAAACGAAGGACGGCTCAGTTAACAAAGTACTTGTTCCTCTTGTAGAGAAGTCGCTTCACCGCTCTATAGATGCTAATAGCGACAAGATTGTTGGTACACTTTATCCCTTGGTTGGCACGCTTGTAAGAAAGGCGGTATCTTCATTTCTTGTTGAGTTTGTCGAGCGCACTAACGCACTTATCGAAAACAGCTTAAGTCCCAAAAGCGTATCTTGGCGATTCAAAGCTTGGCAGTCCGGAGTCAGGTATTCTGAATTTGTCGCATCTCAAATTTACCAATACCAAGTCCAACAGCTGCTGGTCATTCATCGAGAGACCGGCACGTTACTTCACAGCATTTCTTCAGATCCTGATAAAGAAAAAGACGCAGACTTAATTTCGTCAATGCTAGTGGCCATTAATGACTTTGTGGCAGATGCATTTGGCGTTACCAGTAACGAGTCAGAAAACGAGCTCGGCGAGATAAAAACGGAAGACTTTACGCTGCTAATAAAAATTGGGCCACAAGCGCTGCTTGTTGCTGCGGTTACGGGCAGTATTCCTCCAGAGGTACGCGGAAAACTTCAACAGGCGTTGGAAGACTTTCATCAGTTTTATCAACAACCGTTGCTCACTTATGAAGGTGACAATGCGCCCTTCGACGGTTGCGAAACCATTCTTTCAGACTGCTTAATAAGCGAAAGAAAAGAGGGTGAAGGAAAAAAATCAAACCGATTAATAGGTGCACTAGTGCTTCTGGTGATTTTTTTCGCACTTGCAGTGCTGTCTTTTATGCGTTTGTCGCTAAGCATCTTAAAAAGCGACTTGCACGAGCTTCCCCCTCCACCTGGCATCATAGTAACTGATACTTATGTTTCCAATGGGAATGTGCACGCTAAAGTCCTTCGCGACCCAGTCGCTACCAGCATCGAACAATGGTTTAGCGATAATAACATCGATGCAGAAAGAGTTACTGTTATTGAAGAACCCTTTGTTTCTTTAAAACCAAGTGTGGTTGAACGCAAACTTGAAAAGCTCGTGAGCGACTATCCACTCAGCGAATCAGAAAGCCTATTAATTAAAAAAGGTGATGACCATAGCTTTATTATTTCAGGAACCGTATTCACCCCAACCGCAATTAACTTTACTCAGCAAATAAACGCTATTCCTGGTATTTCGACAGTTAACGTTGATACCACCGCGCTAAACGTCAAAGCAGCCTATCAAATTGACAATGCTGAGCTCCAGAAGGCCGCATTGAACCGACTAGTTAATAAGGTTTCCTCACAAAATGTACTTTTTGCTACTAACCAAGAAGCGCTTTCTGAAGTACAGTTAGCAAAATTAGAACCTCTGGCAAACGACATAAAACAATTGTTAACCCTTGCTGACAAGACAAAAACTGTTGTCAGTATTGTTGTAATGGGTGCCAGTGATAATTCAGGCTCAAGCGCACGAAATCGCGCATTGAGTCAAAAACGAGCAGAGAATGTTGTGAATTCATTAATTTCACTTGGCGTAGAAAGTGATATTCTTATACCTGTAAGCTTAGGAGAGCTACCATTGCAGAAAGCATCAATGGGGCGTTCAGTCATGTTAAACGTTTTAATATCCAGTGAGCAGCAGTAGGGAAGCTTTGCAGTGATACAGAAAAAAGTATGTATTTTAGGGCCCACTGGTGTTGGCAAAACAAGCCTGATAAAACAGTTCGTTGAAGGTATTTTCTCCGAAAAATACAAGACCACTATTGGCGTAAAAATAGACAAGAAACAAGTCAATAAAGACGGACGCGGCGTTCAGCTTCTAATTTGGGATTTAGAAGGTATCGACAGATACTGTGGCTTCAACCCTCGCTACCTTCGCGGCGCAAGCGCCTACATTATTGTAGTTGACCAAACTCGGTCTCAATCCTTGCTTGAAGGCATGGAAATTCTAGAACTCGCACGCGAACACTACCCCGATATCCCCGCATTTTTTGTTGTAAATAAAACCGATCTCCCCACAAGTTGGCACTGGAGTGAGGAAGAACTCAATTCTTACGCTCAAAAATTCGCTTCACTAACGAAGACCAGCGCAAAGACCGGCGAAAATGTAGAGAGTTTATTCAGTACAATTGCGTTTTGGTAGGAGATTGCCATGGATATTCATTTATTAAATGCATTGGGCATTACTAACTGCGCGCTATTTAGGTGTAACTCCGAAAGCGACATTGAATGCTTAACGCCAGAACTTCCATGGCTAGGAAATGTTGTTACGATTGACGAAAACAACAAACTGCAAAAGAAGCATATCCCCTCCATTTTTTTAGACGACTTTTTTCTCGATGCCGACGAAGTATGGAAAGGCGAAACGTCATTTACGCTTTCATCTGGCTTTTGGACGGAGCACAATGAGAGCCAAGTACTTCGCTTAGAAGCATTGGCAATTAATAGCGAATCGGGTTCTCGCTATCTGGTCGTTAAAAACGTAGAAGAGCAATTTGACGAAAAACGTAAAACGCTGCAAGCCGCGCGGGAATTATTGCTAAGCCATCACGAAATTGTAGGTCAGCATGAGTATATTAGGCACAAATTAAATGGTGTTTTACGCAAGAACACCCGACTTCAAAAGCTCGTTCCGCCCATTCAGCAAGCTATTCACAACCTGGAAACCGGCGTTGTCATTTTAGACGACAAAGGCGGATTGATATTGGACAACAAAGCGTCTCATAGATTGCTGCTGTGTAATAGCACAACGCCAAGCTCTATTCGCGTCAACGAGCTTCTTACTGATATTGATGCGCCGGCAACGTTTCTTCCCGCACTGGTGCAGCGAAAAGCCCCCTGGCAAGGGGAGCTTTATTGGCAACCTGTTGACGATTATGGTGTGTGGCTTCAGGTTACCATTCACCCTGTATTACAAGGGGATGAGTTAACCCATTGGGTTTACCTACTTACCGATATTACCCATATCCACAATAAAGAAGAGAGCGTATTGACTGCCAGTGGAATGGACTCGTTAACAAAGGTAGCCAATCGCAATTTGTTTACCGATACAGTAAGAAGACTGGTTCAGGAAGAAATCGCATTCAAGTTGTTCATCATAGATATATGCGACTTTAAAAAGATAAATGAATCACTTAGCTATCAGTCGGGTGACGAGATCCTTAAATCGTTCGCACTGCGACTGCAAACCTTTGTCGGCAACAGCGGGTTTATAGCGAGAATAGGCAGTAATGAGTTTGCATTGGTGAAACGTGAAGATACCTTTAACGAACTTACCAGTGCTGAGTATATTGAACAGCTAGTCAAAAAGCTCACTCAAACCTATACCGTTCTCAATGGCAGCGAGCCGAACTTAGGCATTAATATTGGCGAGGCAAACTTCCCCCGACACTGCCCGTCAACCGAATCACTTCTTCAATGTGCTGACATCGCCTTGCAGGCCGCTAAATACCAAGGTCGCAATGTGGTACTTACCTACAGTGAAGAACTGCACAAACAACATCATGCAATTAGCGAGCTTGAGAGTCAGCTACGTTCTGCCATCGAAAACAATGAACTCAAACTCTTTTTGCAGCCTATTGTCGATTTAGAGACTGGCAAAATTGTTAAATGCGAGGCATTGGCAAGATGGATAACGCCGGAAGGTAAGTTTATTTCCCCAGAAGTGTTCATTCCTCTTGCTGAAAAAAGTGAACTCATTTTCCCTTTCGGCGAGTGGCTTATCAATGAAGCTTGTGATGCTATAGAAGCGTTAAAGGCTTCTAATTTAGACATTAGGTTGGCCATTAATATCTCTGGCCGCCAAGTGTCAGATTTAGCACTACTAAACCAAATTAAAAACGCATTGGAAGATCACCAACTCCCCGGCTCAAACTTATCTATCGAGTTAACCGAAAGCGTGTTTGTGGAAAGCTTGGATACCGTTTCAGTATTACTCAACGAGCTTCGAGCAATGGGGATCACCGTGTCGATTGACGATTTCGGTACAGGTTTTAGTTCACTGGTGTATCTGAAGAAACTGCCTATCGATGAGCTTAAGATTGACCGTTCCTTTGTCAGTGAACTTGAGAAAAACACCGACGACCAAGCTATCGTTCAGGCTATTCTTGGACTGGCGAGCAACTTAAACATTAAGATTATTGCAGAAGGTATTGAAACCCAACAGCAGCAACAGTTTTTGCAAAATCATCGGTGTGCTTATGGTCAGGGTTACTTATATCAGCGCCCCGTTGCCATACCTGAATTTATAACTTTAGCGCAAAAGCTAAAGTAAGCTTAAGCAAAGCTTCATCAGCCTGACCCGTCCTAAGATAGGTTGACAGTTATTAGGCCAGCTCTCGAAGCTGGCCTTTTCTATTATGCACTGCGTTAG
>NZ_JAYMEU010000044.1:0-26271 GCF_037029575.1 Alteromonas sp. CH_MED4-4
TCCACGAGTTGTGAGGAAAAGACCGACTAAATACCCCACAAAGAAAAAAGCCAGTCAGCTTAACTGACTAGCATTAGGCACTAAGGCCGGCTTTATTTTTAGATTTGCGCTTTTTGTTCTTAGAAGAACAAGTAAGAAACGCTAAGCTTCATGCTACGAGGCATAATGTAGCGGCCGTTTGGTGAATCTGGATTACGTGGGTCACCCTCGGTAATACCTTGTTCGTCGGTCAGGTTATCAACAGAGAACTGAAGACGAAGTGATTCAGTTGGCTCTAGCGT
The DNA here is from genome assembly GCF_037029575.1 of Alteromonas sp. CH_MED4-4. Taxonomy (NCBI): domain Bacteria; kingdom Pseudomonadati; phylum Pseudomonadota; class Gammaproteobacteria; order Alteromonadales; family Alteromonadaceae; genus Alteromonas; species Alteromonas sp. CH_MED4-4. Next base: position 282 of record NZ_JAYMEU010000044.1, read on the forward strand.
TAGACCTACATCAATCTTCTCGTATCCCTCTAGTACAACTGTGTTTTCGTTGTTACCAAAGCGATCATCAACCGCTGATAATGTACCGTATACCGTGGCATACATATCGCCGATATCGAAGCCGTAGCTTGGTGTTACACGTACTTGCCAACCAGGCTGACGCTGAGATTCATTGCCTTCGTTATTGGCGCTGGCAGTAATTTCAGTTTCCTGAATAGTTCCGTTCACGCTCAACGAGAAGCCTGAATCGTGGCTATAGCGACCGTCAAGTTCTATACCGTAAGCTTCGTTAGTAAGAATTTCAGCCGGTGCGCCCGGACGGCGTACAAACGTATCGCCTTTTACTTCGTTTGCGAATGCAGTCGCAAAGAACTGGATGCTGTCATTCATGAACTTATAGCCAAGCTCGCCTTGAGTAACTTCTTGAATCAAGTCGTTACCGCCAGTGTAGGCACCCCAGTTGTCTCTGAAGTCGTCGAAGTAAGGCATTTTATAGCCTCGGTTCATGCGAACGAATACACCGCTGGTGTCATTAAGCGCGTAATTTGCGCCCACTGTCCACGACGTTTTGGTTTCGTCGTACTCAAGCGCTTTAGTTATTTTGCCGTCAAGATCTTCATCTACCGAATAGTTCACTTCGTGATTTTCACGGCGTAGTCCTAAGTCGATGCTCAGGTCTGTGGTTGCGTACCACGTACCCGTTGCATAAAGTGCGAACGTGCTTGCATCACCTACAGAGCTGATGTCGTAGTTCCAATCGCAGCCTTGTGCGTCGGTGTTACATTCGATCCCGTCTAACAATTCGCCGCCTGGCTGCAACACGTGGTAAGCCGTGTTACCAATGCTCCACCAGTCATTAGCTTTGGTTGATGCACTGTAAATACCAAATGATGTATCGAAGTCTTCCCAGCTTTTCGACACAGCAAGGTCGTTAGTGAAAGCTTCAATATCTTTAAGTACTACCCAACGACCGATTTGCTGAATAGGCGTATCACCGTCATACACTGTGCCAGTTACTGCACCAGTGGCTGATTCGCCATTGTCGGCAACATTTGCAACGGTAGTTGCAGAACCATTCGGTACAAGACCAAAAGTATTGGCTTCACCTTTGGTAAGGTTAAAGCGGTCAACTAGCTGCCAGTCGTTGCCTAAGTCAAGCTTAATGCTACCGCCACTTACGTGTCCGTCCCATCCACGACCTTCGCCAAAGTCGAATGACTCAGTGGTATCGTTAGGGCCATACGTAATGGTGCCTTGGCGATTCAATGGACCAATTTGCGTATAGTTTGCGTCGATACCTTCAACGTTTAAAGGTGTAGGTAAGTACCAAGTACCGCGATCGTCAGTTTGACGGGTATAAAGGTTAAGCTCGCCTTTTTCGAAAACTTTAGTGATGTTTACGGTGAACTGGTTACCCTGCTCAGAGTTAAAGCCGGCATCACGAATACCTTCTGAGCTCTTAATGTAGCCACCTACCATGTAGTACAAGTCGTCATCTAGTGCGCCGCTTGCAACCACGTCAATGCGGTTTAGGCCGTAGTCAGAGATAGTGTACTTCGCTGACGCTTCTGTCGACTCGCCACCACGTTTAAGGCGGAAGTTTGTTGTAAGACCAGGTTGACCGTTGCTTACTACTGGGTTTGGACCACCGCGTAAGCCTTCAACCATTTCAATGGTATCGTCTATGCGAAACAGCTGAGAGTTCTCAAGGAAAGATAGCGTAGGTGCAGGGTAGATAGGAGAGTTCTCAAGCGCAATCGTTAAGAACGGCGCATCGCCACCACCTGGAAAACCACGCACAAATACGTTCGCGCCAGACTCACCGCCTGAGCTTTCAACCCAAACACCTGGAATGGCCTTAAACAAATCGGCCGTAGACTTAGGTGCCAATTTTTCAATGTCGCTAGCGTCGATGTTGGTTACCGCGAAGCTTGCGTCAATCTTTCTAATCCCTGCGCCGCCTGGCGTACCGCTGACAACAATGATCTCTGCGTTGTCTTTCGCTTGTTGTTTTACGTCTTCTTGTGCCATGGCAGGCTGCGTTAGTGCTACCGCTACTGCACTCGCCAGCATTCCTTTTGTAAACAACGTTTTCATGGTGTGTGCTCCCGAAAATGTTCTATTGCGTTGTTAACTGAATGCGTTAAACAGGTTTAAAAATTGTTATACGCATCACGATTGCGAAACAAAATAGATCTGTTTGCAAACGATTGCAAGAATAAAATGCAATCGTTTGCAAATTTTTTGTTTATTGTTGTTAACATGGTTTTACGCCAAGACGATTCGCGCTATATTGTGAATTCGGCTGTAGAGTCGACGATTTATCCGGTTTAGGTAGCGGTTTTACGCTTATATTTTGTAGTGCTATCACGGGTAACCCGGTATACCGAAAATTATTAGAGAATGGTCACATTGGTTTCTGAAACAAAACTCACCTTAGCGAAGCTGGCTGATATTGCTGGTGTATCAACATCGACAGCATCACGGGCACTGAAAGACAACCCGCTTATTAAGCAGGAAACCCGAAGCAGAATTCAGGCACTAGCTAAAGAGCACAATTTTAGTATTAACGCGGCCGCTAGCCGCTTAAGAACGCAGAAAACTCACGTGATAGCGGTGATTTTAAATCTAATCGACAACACCGAACAAAGCACCACAGACCCATTCCTGCTTAAGCTGGTGGGAGAGCTAAATCAAGCGCTAAATGCCAAAGGCTACGAGCTACTGCTGTCTAACTCATTTATGGCATCTGACGATTGGGCGAACTACTTTATTCGCAGCCAGCGTGCCGACGGCATTATTGTCATTGGGCAAGGAAAATCCACGGCCAAAATCGACCGAGCAGCACAGTCGGGCATTCCCATTGTAGTGTGGGGCGATGCAAAAACAGACGCACCATATCCCATTATTGGCGGCGACAACTATCTGGGTGGCTATACGGCAACCCAGCATTTGCTGAGCCACGGCGCCAAACGCATCTTGTTTCTTGGAGATTCTGAACACGCGGAAATGCAGGAACGTCACAAAGGATATTCGCAAGCCCACCGCGATGCGAATGTGCCAATAGACACGCAGTGCACCTGCGCCATCGATATTACGTCGAAAGCAGCATACCAATACATTAACGAGCGTATAAAGGCGAATGGGTTAGATTTCGACGGGATCGTTTGTGTAAGTGATATGGTGGCATTAGGCGCGTTAAAAGCGTTAAAAGAGCGCTATGTAGGTATTCCAAGCGATGTAGGCATTGTGGGTTACGACGATATTTCTTTAGCTGAACTTATGCACCCGTCGTTAACAACGGTGCGTCAGAATACTCAGCAAGCCGCAATAGAGATGGTTACGCAGCTATTAAACCAGTTTGAAAACAAACCTACAGAAAGCCAGGTAGTGGAAACAACCTTAATTGCCCGTCGCTCTACGCAGCACAGCGACTAATATTTCGCTTTTTTATCAGCTTTTTAACGCATAAACGCTATTATTTAACGGTAACAGGGTGTCGATATCGAGCTCTAACGAAAAAATAAAAGCGTTTTGCAAACGTTTGCATTTTTATTTTCTTACGACTACACTCCTGCATAATTCAGTTAACAGAGTGTTTACACATGTCCCGATTCATGGTCATTGCAGCCATTGCCATTAGCTACTACGTATTTGCCATACTACTTAACAGCGTGGGGACTGTTATTCTGCAATCGATCAATAGCTTCGACATTAGTAAGCCAGATGCAAGCACACTAGAAGGCTTTAAAGATCTCTCTATTGCTATTGTCTCGTTCCTAGTGGCCAGCTTCATTCCAAGAGTTGGCTACAAGCTTTCAATGTTACTTGGGTTAGCATTAGTGGCCGTTGCCTGTGCGCTGACGCCTTCTATCGCAAGTTTCTGGTTCATTAAAGTGTTGTTTGCCTGCATAGGTACTGCATTTGCGCTAGTGAAAGTGTCGGTGTACGCCATTATTGGGCAGCTGTCGTCTACCACTAAAGCGCACTCATCGCTAATGAACACCATTGAAGGTATTTTTATGTTGGGCGTGTTGTCTGGCTACTGGGTGTTCGCTGGGTTTATCGACCCCAATAACGATGCTTCTTTATCTTGGCTGAACGTTTACTACTTACTAGCTGCGCTGGTTGGTTTTACGTTAATCGTTGTGGCATTGGCTCCTATAAAGCCTGTGGAAAAAGCGCAATCAGAAGGCCTTGCAAGCGAGTTCTTCAGCATGCTGAAATTGGCGTATAAGCCTTTAGTGCTGGTGTTTATCTTCTCTATTTTCTTATACGTGTTAATAGAGCAGGGCATAGGTTCGTGGCTGCCAACTTTTAACAAAGAGGTGCTGGGCTTACCTACTCAAGTCAGCATTCAAATAACCAGTATCTTTGCGATAGCGCTGGCCGTTGGGCGCTTAACTGCGGGCGCAGTACTTACGCGAATGAACTGGTATCCCCTCTTAAATATCTGTTTGGCGGGTATGGCTACGGTAATGCTACTAAGCTTACCGCTTGCCGAAAACGTGGCTGACAGCACAATAGCCAGCTGGGCTGATGCACCAATAGCTGCGTTCCTTATTCCATTAATTGGATTGATGATGGCGCCTATTTACCCCGTATTAAACTCGGTAATGCTAAGCGCGCTACCTCAACATCAACATGCACCTATGACAGGGCTAATTGTGGTATTTTCGGCTCTTGGGGGAACCACAGGTTCTATCGTGACTGGATTTATTTTCGACGCAGTAGGGGGCCAACAAGCATTTTATCTATCGCTTATTCCAATCGGTGCATTAGTGGTAACCCTATTCTTCTTTAAACGAGCGTCTTCTTCTCTATCGCCTAAAGGTGCGCAGTAACTATGAGTTCTTCTTCACACAACTGGCGCGACAGCTTGTCGTTTTTTGCCAGCGACCTGTTTAAACATGTGCAAATGGCACAGCTATTCCCAGACAGCAAAACCTTCGCTGACGCTATTGTTAAAACCGATCTCAATACCGTTTTAGCGGCTTATGAACAAGCGTGTTTAGATGCTGAGAAAAGCGGCGAAGCAGTAGACTTAGCTACGTTTGTTAATACCCATTTCGATACTCCAGAAATGATTAGCGCAACATCGCAAACCAAGTTTGAAAATGTAGCCGATTATATTGAGCATATGTGGCAGGTGCTAACGCGTACCCCCGACACTGAGCAGAAAGACAGCTTAATAGCGCTTACCCGCCCATACATAGTGCCGGGTGGACGCTTTCGCGAAATCTATTACTGGGATACATATTTTACCGCGTTAGGTCTAATTGACGCGGGGCGCACCGACATGGCAATTAACATGTTGGTGAACTTTGTAGATATTTTAAATGAAGTAGGCTGCATTCCTAATGGCAACCGCGCCTATTATTACTCTCGCAGTCAGCCTCCTATTTTGGCGTTGTTTTATAATTTGCTTAAAGACGCACTAAGCGACCAGCAAAAAGAATACGTTATCTGGGGCTTAAAGAAAGAATACCAGTTTTGGATGAATGAAGCGGGCGAGAACGCGTCACAGAAGGGCGCAGCACAACTGCGCACGGTTACCATGCCGTGTGGTGCTACACTTAATCGTTACTTCGACACCGAGCCTACGCCTCGCCCTGAGTCTTATCGAGAAGACATAGAAACAGCAGAGCACATAGGCGCTGACAAAAGTCAGTTTTACCAGCATGTTCGCGCGGCTTGCGAATCGGGTTGGGACTTTAGTTCGCGCTGGCTAGCTAATCCCAATTCACTAGCAAGTATTCGTACAACTGAAATAATTCCCGTAGATTTAAATGCGCTTTTAGTCACGCTTGAACAGACTCTGGCAAGCGTGACTAAAGGTGCCGAGCAAGCGCGCTACAGTGCGGCATCTACAGCGCGAATTAACGCAATAAACACCTATTTATTTAATGCTGAAAAGGCGGGCTATTTTGACTACCACTTCCCCACACAAACTCAAACCGATGTAGTGTCAGCGGCTATGTGTGTGCCGTTGTTCGTTGGTATCGCAAATGAACAACAGGCAGAGGGAGTGCGTGCCGCGGTAATGAACTCCTTGTTAAAAGAAGGTGGCGTGGTAACCACTTCAAACGCGACGTCGCAACAATGGGATGCGCCAAATGGCTGGGCACCGCTTCAACTGTTTGCTGTTGAAGGGCTGCGCAACTATGGGTTTGAAATGCAGGCTCAAACCATCATGCTGCGCTTTTGTAAAACCATTGAGCGTCACTTTGCATCAAGCGGTGTGCTACTTGAAAAGTACAATGTGTGCGAACCGGAAATAAAAGCAGGTGGCGGTGAATACGACGTACAGCTAGGTTTCGGGTGGACCAATGGCGTGTATACCCGTTTTCAGACATATCTGAACCAGTAAACAAACTTCGGTTAAAACAAATACGCGCGGTACCGTAACAACGGGCCGCGCGTTTTTTGGTAGTGTAGATATTAATTGTTGCCTGAGCGGTTACCCATATCAATCGACATGGCAATATCATCGAGTATGTCGTTTAGCCCAGTAATTTTCTCGTTAGCAATAAATACGCTCATCTGCGACTCAACCACGATATGGTCGGAAGTGGCATCGTTTTCAAAGGTATTGTCTAACGCGTTCTGTACGCGATCGAAAAACTGTCGCGCACTTCGTTCTTCAATATTGTGCAGACATAAAATAAATTGCTCGGTACCAAATCGCCCTAGAATATCGTTACCGCGGGTAACATTTTGAAGAGTTTGTGCAATTTGTCGTAATACTAAATCACCTTTTGTTGACCCCATTTTCCGCGTTATTTCACGCAGGTTACTAATGTCGAAGATAGCAATGGCAATGGCTCGGCCTTTTTTCGGCGCATCAAGCTTGTTAATGCGGGCTATCGCCGAATTCGCATTAAGCAGCAGAGTAACGGGATCGATGGCTTTGCGCGCAAGGTGTTTTCTACGAAGTACGTAGCCAGTAATACCACTTACCAGAAGAAAAATAACAATAGCGGTATACAGCGTGTTCTTTCGTTGCTGTTCCGCTTGTTCAATCGCAGATTCCAAATCATAAATGCGGGTATACAAGTTAGCTGCACCAATAATTAAGGCCGAGTCTTGAGTAACTTCACGGCGCTTAGTCACTTCTTTAGAATAAATCTCGTGCGCTTCTTTCGCCTTAGCTAAGTCCTCCAGTGCGATATACATGGATACGTTGAAGCTAAGGTAATCCAAATTTGAACGAAAGACCGGCGGTATCGCGTCATCATTTAACGCTTCAATACCTGATATATATTGCTTAATACAGGTGAGATCGTTGTCATGTAAGCAAATCTCAGCTTTGTGCCAGTTAACAAGAAGCTCGCCTAACGAACTCGAGATGTTCGAAGACGCTTTTTCTAAATCGGGAAGGGTGTAGGTAAGTCGGTTGTAGTTTTCTGTTTTTCTATAGTAAATAGACAGTGCATACTGATACAAGAAGTTGGTTAGCGGTGTGTCTATTTCGCTATTGAGTACACCTAGTTCTAGAATGCTTTGGTAGGCGCGCTCAGTTTGACCGCTGCTTAGCAATGACACAATGGCGCTGATAAGAATACTTACCTTATTACTGCCTTCATATACAAGCAAGCCCATTTCATGTGCTTTTAGATATTGCTCTGCTGCTAAGGCATGTTGCTCTAAATCGCCATATAGTAAACCAATTGCGTTGTGAATATGCGCTAACTCACCGGGGCTGCCGTCGTTTGAATAACGCTTAAGCACACCAAACATCTTACCTAATCTTATTTCAGGTGAAGTGGTTTCTGAACAGTAGTTAATAAGGCCTAAAGAAGAGCTGGTAAAGATATCGCTGTGGCGCTCGGGCGATGATAGTTCTTGGGCTTGTTGGTAGTACTTACAGCGTGCAGGGTTTTCTCTGGCGTCATAAGAAAAGCCAATTTGATAAATAGCCGATGCAAACGCATAAGAGCTTTGATCAATATTGCTTTGCATAATGGCTTTAAGCAGCATAGTTTCAGCTTCTTCGTACTTGCCACGGCAAATTAGAAACTGCCCTTTGGCTACGGTTAAGGCAAAACGTTGTTGTGATGTAAGTGACTCAAGCGCAAGTGTGTTTTCAAGTTCTGGAAGTAGAGACTGATTAGGGCAATCATACGAAGGCGTGCGTACCTTTTCGATAACGGCATCGATATTGTCGTTTGCCAACGCGGCAAAAGAAGCTAGCGCAACGCTCAAAAAAGAGAATACTGTTAAAGATAACCTTTGAAACATGAGAAATAACGTTTTTGTTTTTTCTTCATAATATCGATTTGAGCCTAGAACTACTACACGGGGCACCTAAAAGTTACGTATTTTTTGTATCTTAATGCGTCTACTATTCTCTAAAACGTTGGGCTATATAAGCATGTGTTAGGTATTTACCCTACATTGCTAATGGGTAGGCGAACCAAAACTAACCAATATAGCTACTCCAACCAAGGCAACGGCAGACCATACAATAGTTGCTTTAGTCGCCCGTTCACCAAGTACCCATGCAACCCCTAGCGACATTAATGCGCTTGTAGCAATAAGGGTTTGAACCACGGCCGCTTTCGCATAAGCGAATGCAAACATTTGTAGGTAAATAGCGGCAGTAGTGCCAAGTAACGTGGCTAACACAAAAGCAGGCCATACACGTTTTCCACTGTTGCTTTGGTAGTTAATAACGGGCATGTAGCGCGTTTTGGTTATGGCTATAAATGGCACCACAAAGATCATACCGCCAATTAATCGTAAGAACGCAGCGCTGGCAGCGTCAATTTCACCGGCACTTAAAATGTCGCGGCTAACTACGGCACCAACCGCCTGACATAACGCCGCGCCCACACCATACAAATAGCCACTGGTTGCAAACACGTGTGTAGTGCTGCGTTTGCGTACCTTTATAACCATATCTACCGAAAATAGTACTACTGCAACGCCAACCCACTGCTGCCAGGTAATCCATTCGCCAATAAACGCCATAGCAAAAAGGGCAGTGAATAAAGGCGCAAGGGTTTCGGCGACCAGCACCGCTTGGCTATCGCCAATGCTTTGTAAGGCTTTAAAAAAGCAGGTGTCGCCAATGCCTATACCAATAAGCCCGCTAAGCAATAACCACAAAACAGCATGAGTACTAAGCCCCGTTGGCTGAACCACTACTAAAACCACTGCCAAAATGGCAATAGAAATAAGCCCCTTCCAAAAGTTCATGGTAAGCGGCGAAAATGCGTTACCCGTTTCACGGAATAAACGCGCAGCAATTGCCCAACAAAGCGCTGTACCTAGCGCAGCAAAAACACCCATACATTACCTGTTATAACTTTGCCCAAAAACGCTGGGGCAAATAAGTAGCTTGCCAAAAAGAGCGGCTATGCTAATGCAAGGTGTGGGCGGGGTAAACTTAAATCACATCAGTAGTTTTTAACTAAATATATTGAAGCCTTAAGCAAACGTAACAGAAGGCTAAGGGCATTCGTGGCATTATGTTGGTGGTAAGATTCGTGAGTAAGTTAAGCGCTGTACTTAATTAAGTGGGCGTTAACCAAACTTTAAGAATAACAGTGAAGTAAAAGGACGAGAAAAGCGTGAGCGTAGAGCAGATGAATTTAACCGGCATTAAAGGTGTAATATTCGATTTAGACGGCACCTTGGTAGAGTCTAGCCTTAACTTCACGCAAATGCGCGCCGATGTAGGCTGCCCACAAAACGAAGACATTCTTACCTTTGTTAATGCCCTAAGCTGCGCCGAAGCCCAAGCGAATGCACACCGAGCTATATTACAGCATGAACTAGACGATGCGCAAAATGCGAAGTGGTTACCCATTGGCAAAGCCATGGTAGAAAAGGTGCAGGCACACAAACTACCCATGGCAATAGTTACCCGCAACTGCCGCCAAGCCACCGCCATTAAGGTAGCAAATAACAGCATTCCCATCGACTACGTGCTAACCCGCGAAGATGCCCCGGCCAAACCCGACCCATCCGCCTTATTGATGGTGGCGAACACATGGCAGCTTCAACCTGAAGACTGCCTGTATGTAGGCGACTTTATTTATGACCAGCAAGCCGCCGAGAATGCTGGGATGAGATGGTTTTTGGTTTAGAGATCAATTTTATGCCCTGAAGGTGGAGTCGGTACTTCGGGTAAGATCGTCATCAATTCTTCTTCTACAAAGCAAGGGTTTCCGATGCCCGCATATACTTTAGTATACTCTTCTTCTCTTAGCTCTTGCATGTTCATATTTTGTTCGATACTCATAGTTAATTCCTTTTCAATTAATTTCAAATTGCTAAAAAGCGCAGAAAGGTTAACAAGGCTACTGACATATGGATTTGCGATTGAAGACAGAAAAGAGATTCATTAAGCACTTTTTCGTGTTTGGCGCAATATTGATGTTTTTCTGTCTCATTATTTCAAATGATGCTAGAGCTCTCGGCGTTACATTAAATGGTAAAACTAAGTTCGCAGGTATTCCCGCAGGTATCATAAGAGACATCGAAGTAGTTGGTGATGCTGTTTATATTGCATCTGAAAATGGTGTGTTTAAGTACTTGGGAGGACAGTCAGAGAGGGTAAGTTATGGTTCGACTCTCAGCACCCGTGGTACGGTTTCTGATCTTTATTTTGATGGGAAAGAAACACTATGGATAGTTGAATTTGGAGTAGGGGTTTACAAGTTTAATGTGGGTACTGGTCTAGCAGAAAGTTTTCATCACGAAAGCAAGTGGCCCAAATATGCATGGAAGATAGGAGTCTTGGAACACTATGTTGTTGTTTCTTTGATAAGCGGCATTATCGTTGTAGACATTGCGACGGGTGAGCTACAAAGTTGGGCATCAAATGTTGGTGTCGGAAACGTAGAAAGAGTCTTATCGCTCTCGGTATCAAAGAGCGGTCTGGTCTTCTTAGCGTCTAAAGACGGATTAGTGATAGTTGATCCTGACAGGAAGGTCAGTGAGTTGATAGCGGTTGACAATTCCTTGACCGCTCTCTCTTCAGTTGACGCAGTCTCAGCGTATGACTCTATAGTTCATATAGGTGGAAAAGAAGGAGTTTATGCTTGGGACATGTCAACTAACGAAAAGCGATTTTATCCGTTCAAAATTCCAAGTTCATCCAGCTCTATTTCAGATGTTTATGTTTCAGAATTAGGTAGGTTATATGTCGCAGCAGGAGGCCTATTCGAAATCAAAGAAGGACTAATAATCAAACCTGACTTTATGTCACCTTTGATAACTTCCGATGGAATAAAAAGCATTGTAAAAATTGCAGAATTACCGTCGGGAGAATTATTAATAGCGTCTTCTCAGCTAGGGCTTGTTTCTATTTCTCACTCACATGAAGCTATAAATCTTGTCCATCAAAATGGCCAGGTCTTTAGAAAGAACATTAAATCATTTGGCACCAGCAATGATTTTGGGTATGCCGTAGGCACAAAAGACCAAGACTTTCTCATTGATTTGAAAACAGGGGAGGTAAAGCCATTTAGTTTTTGGGAGAATAATAGTTGTATAGATGAATTGTTGAACGAAATTAGTACGGAATTTACAAATACAGTTTCTGGCTACGACTTCTGCAGTTCTGAGTATTCACACATCACTAGTAACTCTGTTTCCCATTCTTATGTATACCATGACTCTGGGGAGAATGCGTTTTATAACATTATTGATAGAGGTGTGATAGTCGATAAAATACCTGCCCCTCAAAACATGATCACTTCGGTTTTGACTGCCTCTGGTGAAATCGCAGGATTCGATACCAATAGTTATTTTCATATCCAGATGTCCAAATTTAACTGGAAGTCAATTTCTCCTGATGAAGGCAAGTGGGTTGGACTGACTTGCTTAATTGAACTGGAGAACACTTTCTTACTCTGTACTTCAGGGCAGGGAATAAAATCTATCAACAAGCGTACAGGAGAGATAGCTTCATCTAGTCTACTCGAAGATACAGGTGCAAGATTTATCAGGGGAGCTCTGTTAAGCACAAATGATAACTTATGGTTCTTATCAAACATGGGGCTCTTTGTTGTAACGTCAGACGGTAACTTAATTTCTTTCAATGAAAATGATGGGATATTTGATACTGACTTTGAATACCGTGGAATACAAGAACTGGGAGATCGCATAATTGTCCTCGGTGACAAGTACTCATATGTAATCTCTGAGAAGAAAGCCATTCTGGCTATGAAGGCCAAAGAAAATATTAAGAGTAGAGTTGTTTTTACCCGTATCGACTGGGCTGCTAAAGATTCGAAATCTCACAAAATGCTTCAAACAACTGGGGGTCTCTCTAACCCCATAATGCTAGAAAGTGATTTTGATGCATTTGCAGTGGACTTTAGAACTAACAGTTTTTCAGAGAATGAAACTCAAAAACTAGAGTACAGAATTCTAGGAATAGACGATGAGTGGAGCGTGCATCCCCAATCACAAGCCTTTCTCACATTGTCGGATCTTAGGTCTGGAAGCTATGAGTTTCAAGCGAGGGTGATGGGAGCCGGAAACCCTATATCTACATTAGCGTTTGAAGTAAAGCCACCGATATACTTTCAAAGGTTTGCTTTTTGGATTTATCTCACTATTACTTTAAGTCTCATTATCGCATACAAGCTCAATTATCTGAGCAAGGTATGGGGCTACTTTAAAACTACTAAACTCTACAACCATCTTACCCGCTACGAAATAACCGACGGGCACTCTAAATTTGAAAAGATGCTTCGCAGCAAAGAACGCTTCATTAACGAAATCACCCACGAACTTCGCACCCCAATTCAGCTCATCAATGGATCGTTAGAAGGCATATCCAAAACAGCTCATGCAGCGAGCAAAGAACTGATATGTGTTCAGGACAATATGAAAAGGGTCGAACAGTTGATTAATCAAATGAGTCAAGATGTCCCTAAAGCCTTGGCGGCAGCCGACTACTACAGATCCTACTCGTCAGATAACATAAAGTTTATCGTCCTATCGCTAGAGCCATTAGCCAAGCAGAAGCGGCAGAATTTAGAGTTACGTATTAAAGGGAAAAAAGAAATTTCGCTCATTAACGACAGCTTAGAGAAAATCCTGGCAAATCTAATTCAAAATGCAATTAAGTTCACACCAGAACTTGGCACAATAAAAGTAGCCGCTATACAAGATAGTAAAGTGCTTAAAGTTATCGTTAGTGATGACGGAGAAGGAATTGATGAGCACTTTCACAAAAAAGTATTCGAGCGATTCACTAAAGGGAGCAGTGAGCATGAAGGTCATGGTGTTGGCTTAGCAATGGTGAAAACCTTAGTTGAACTGAACCAGGGCGACATTGCGTTAGAGAGTCAAAAAGGCATTGGAACTAAAGTTACCGTAACGTTACCCATTGATGATATTGAGTATGTAAATTCGCATGCTGAAAAATTGTCACCCGCAAATGCCAAATCGAACAAGAAATCACTATTAATAGTTGATGACAGCAGAGAGTTCCGCTCTTATCTATTTGATTTGTTTTCTAGCAAATATCGCTGTTTAGTTGCGCGAAATGGTGTGCAGGCGTTAGATGTTATGCAGCATTACCTTGTCGATCTAGTTATCACAGATCAAATGATGCACGAAATGGACGGGCTGAGTTTAATAAGAGAAATTCGCGGTAATGTCAGCTATGCCAGTATTCCCATATTGATGTTTACTGCGGAAACCGGAACTGAATTAGAAAAATCAGCGCTAGAAGAAAAAGTGGACTACTTCTTGGCAAAACCTGCATCAAAAGAGGAAATTACTCTTAGGGTTGAGCATTTATTGTCGGTCAGAGAGGCAAAAGAGCGCGAGGAAGAGGAAAGCGAAGAGCCTGCATTTAAATTTGGATGCTTGAAAATCCCCGAGTTTGATAACGAAAAGGATATGGCGTTCTTTTTGAACTTTATCGCAGTATTGGAAAAGAACTACCACAATGAATCATTCAATAGAGACCAAGCTGCCTCGCAGTTATTGATAAGTCCTAGAAGTTTGAACCGAAGAATGTCAGAGTTGTTTGAATACAACTTCAGCGAGTTTCTTTCACGCTTCAGAATCGAAAAGTCTATTCCGTTACTGTTAGAGGGAAATAGCATTCTAGATACCTGCCTAGACGTTGGCTTCGGCACCGCAGCTTATTTTTCGACGTCCTTTAAAAAGGTTATGAGCTTACCACCCAAAAAGTTTGTGGAGCAATACAATAAAACAGTAGCGTAAAGGTAGTATCTAAAAGAACTAAATGTACCTACGTCTCTCCGCCAAAAAGCCTATCAATAGAAACGATGCCACATAGCCTGCACCTTGGTACTGCCAAGGCAAGTAGGCTAGGGTGTGTTTTAAGAACGGTGCGCCGTACAAAGTTAGTGCGCCATAGCCAAAGGCACACAGCACTACAAACAAACTAACGCGAATGGTGAAATGGTAAGGTGCCAGTATGCGTTTTACATGGCCGTTAATCAGGTCGCCGTACACCACTAGAATAGTGGCCATAAGCATAATGCTCATTTCGGTGTAATAGGGGCTTAGGGCGCGAGAAAGGGCACTGAAAAGTTCACTCATAAAATTACTACTATTATGACGTTTTTATTGTGTGCCCATTATAACCACGGTAAGGTCAAAAGCGTTAGCTAACGCCTTTATTAAGTGCGCTTACTGCTTTAAAGCCTTGCTCAATAGTGGCAATGCGGTCGGTGGTTTGATCGCGCTCTACAAATTTATGTTCAATACCGGCTAACTTGCCGTGCGCGAATATCTCTTTAAAGTTAATCGTGCCTGTGCCCACATCAGCAAAACTGCCGTCTTCAGCCAAATCTTTTACATGCCAAAGTTTAAAGCGGCCTGGGTACTGCTTAAAGTAATCAACGGGGTTTTTACCTGCTTTTACCGTCCAGTATAAATCCAGTTCCATGGCAACAAGGTCTGGGTCGGTCTGAGTTATAAGCACGTCTAATGGTGTCTTACCGTCGCGTACTTCAAATTCAAAATCGTGGTTGTGGTAGGCAAGAGTAATACCTTCCTTCTTACACGCTTCGCCAATGGTATTTAGCTTATCGGCAAGGGCTTGGTATGGCGCAATTCCCGTACCACGCTGGGCTTCGCTAAGCCAAGGAACTACCAAGTACTTGTGACCAACGGTTTGTGCGTTATCTAAAATTTGTGTCAGGTTAGTATCGAACGCGTCTAACTGAATATGAGCCGAAGGCGCAGTTAGGCCATTGTCATCAAGCAGTTGCTTAATTTCCTTTGCGCTATGGTCAAAGTAGCCTGCAAATTCCATTTCCGAATAACCAACATCAGCGACCAGTTTAAGCGTAGCCGGCACACTTACTTTCATAATATCTCTAAGCGTGTAAAGCTGCAGACCAACAGCACTTTTGTGCATGCCCTTCATCATAGCTCCTTTATCACTACCATGCCCGTGCGCCAAAACAGCAGGAGTGCTCATAGCCGCCAGTAAACCAGATGAATATTTAATGAACTGTCGTCTTGAAACGCCAGAGCCAATATTACTGGCCGCGTCTAAAATTGCTGTCTTACTTAAGTTTGTTTTACTTAAATTCACTGCTTGCTCCTTTTCTGTAGTGGTACATTGGTGATGACGCATTGCTATCATCAATTAACCCAAAGCTTTGCCCGTGCTCTCTCGCACAATAAGTTCAAACGGCATAATAACTTTGGGGGCCTTGCGAATTTTTCCGTTAAGAAGGTCCACCAGTAGCGTAACCGCCGTTCTACCAAATTCTTCTGCAGGTTGGGCAATAGTGGTTAGCGGTGGATCCACAAATGCTGAAAACGCAATGTCATCGAAACCTGCCACCGATATGTCATTAGGAACATGTAGGTTGGCTTGCTTGAAGGCTTGCATGGCACCAATAGCCGTTTCGTCGTTCTCACAAAATACGGCGGTGGGTCTACTTTCAAGGTGACTAATGGTTTCCCCTGCGTTGTATCCGGCCTGTAATGTAAAATCCCCCGGGAACAACAAGCTCTCATCAAAGGCAATATTGGCTTGCGCTAATGCGTCTTTATATCCAACCAAGCGTTCTTGGGTAAGCGGACTTGAATTAGGACCTTTGATCATGGCTATACGGGTATGGCCTAATGAAATTAAGTGCTCGGTCATTGCTTTGGCTGCAGCACGGTTGTCTAACGACACAACAGGATATTGGCCATCGTCAATCACCTCACAGGCATTCACCATGGGAAGCAGGCCATTGTCGTTGATCATCGTGGCATCAAATGGGTTGTGCGCACGTAACTGTATAAGCCCATCAGCCTGAGAAGTACTTACCATCTTGGCGTAATGGCTTTCTATTTCACTATTACCAAGCGTATTGGCAAGTAAAATGGAATAGCCCAGTTCGGCTGCCGCTTCCTGCATACCGCTAATAACACGGGCAAAAAATACGTTCGCTACCGTAGGCACCAGCACCACTAAATTGTGCGTTTTTCCCGAACGAAACTTAACTGCCATTAAGTTAGGTTTATATCCAACTGCCTGAACAGCGGCCATCACCTTATTGCGCGTTTTAGGAGAAACACGCTCAGGTTGTTGCAATGTTCTTGATACGGTAGCGACCGACACGCCGGCACTATCTGCTACATCTCTAATATTTGCCATTTACGTTATTGTTGTTTGTTAATTCACTCGCGCATTGTAAACCTAACCCAGTAGAGGTGTGGTCTATACGATGGTAGCGAATTCAAAATTTACGTGAAATTAATATGTAACCGTTTTCATTTTAAGCAAAAGAATACGCACTTTCATTAAAACGTCAAAGGTTATTTGTAGGATTTATGTAAATTTGAGCTAGTGTTATGTTCAAATTTGGTGCAGGAATAGGCGGTTAAAGGTAGTAAAGCCCCGGTATTACCTCGCCATTTGTAAACTTTAGATTAACAAAATGCTGTTTTTTGTATTGACCATTAAAATGTAACGGGTTACATTTTGTGGCATTAGTAACACCAATAGTGCGTTTGCACACAGAGGAATTTCAATGCAACCAATTCGAATGGGAATGATCGGAGGCGGGGAAGGCGCGTTTATCGGTGCCGTGCATCGTCATGCCGCAGGGTTAGATGGGAACTACCAGTTGGTGTGCGGCGCATTTAGCCGCAACGAAGAAAATAATACGCGTACTGCTTCTGCATTGAACGTATCAACATCGCGTACATACGACAGCTGGCAGTCAATGTTAGAAGAAGAAGCCAAATTACCTGAACAGCAGCGCATGCAGGTTGTGGTTATCGTAACGCCTAATCATCTTCACGTACCTATTTCACTTGCCGCAATTAAGGCGGGCTTTCATGTTTTCTGTGAAAAACCAGCAGGCATTAGCTTTGCAGAAGTAAAAGAGCTTCAAGATGTTATTCACGCCAGTGAATCGCTATACGGCTTGGCTCATACCTACCTTGGTTATCCTATGGTTTGGCAAGCACGTCATCTCGTTGAAAGCGGTAAGCTGGGCAAGATTCGAAAAGTGTATGTTGAGTATCCGCAAGGCTGGTTGTCTGGCGAAGAAGAAACGCACAATAAGCAAGCGCAGTGGCGTACCGATCCAGCAATTTCTGGCGCAACGGGCGCAATGGGCGACATCGGCACTCATGCCTTTGGACTTGTTGAGTTTGTATTAAACGACAGTGTTACCTCGTTATGTGGCGAGTTAAACACCCATGTTGAAGGGCGTCGTTTAGATGACGACGGCGCCGCGCTTATTAAAACTAAGAAGGGTGCGTCGGGCGTGCTGATTGCTTCACAGGTTTGTGCTGGTGAAGAAAACGCGTTGAAGATCCGCGTCTACGGTGACAAGGGCGGTTTAGAGTGGCGTCAAATGGAGCCAAACTCCGTTATCTATCGCCCTGTTGATGCCCCTTATCAAGTGTTTAGAGCCGGCCAAGGTCAAGTTGGGTTATGTGATGCTGCATCTGCACGTTGCCGTGTTCCAGCTGGCCACCCAGAGGGCTACTTAGAAGCAATGGCAAACTTGTATACCGATTTTGCTAAAGCGGTACGCGCGAATCAAAAAGGCAAAGCTGATGGCGTTCCAGGAATAAATTCAGGCATACGCGGAATGGTATTTATAGATGCCATGCTTGCCAGTACTGACAGCGACACTAAATGGGAGTCGGTCAGTCAGGAAGGAACGCAGTAATGCAATTAAAACATACAATGAAAAAGGTGAGCGCTTATGGCTACTAATCAACAACCTATAAAAGGGCCGGCTATCTTCCTTGCTCAGTTCATGGGAAAAGAAGCGCCGTTCGATACGCTCGAAAATATGGCGAAGTGGGCAGCGTCGCTTGGTTACAAGGGAATACAGGTACCTACTGACCCTAGTCTGTTTGATTTAGAAAAAGCAGCCGAGAGCCAAGAGTACTGCGACAACATTGCTAAAATTTGTAAAGACGCAGGGGTAGAAATCACTGAGCTTTCTACGCACTTACAAGGTCAGCTAGTGGCGGTTCACCCCGCTTACGACGAGTTATTTGATAACTTTGCGCCGGCACACTTACACGGCAAGCCACAAGAGCGAACCGAATGGGCAATTAATCAGCTCAAATGTGCGGCTATTGCCAGTAAACGTTTGGGATTGAAAGCTCACGCTACCTTTTCTGGTGCATTAATGTGGCACTTGGTTTACCCGTGGCCTCAGCGTCCTGCTGGCTTGGTCGAGCAAGGCTTTGCTGAACTAGCCAAGCGTTGGAAACCCATTCTCGATGCATTCGACGATGCGGGTGTTGACGTATGCTACGAAATTCACCCTGGGGAAGACTTGCACGATGGAGCTTCGTTCGAACAGTTTTTAAAAGCGGTAGATAACCACCCACGAGCAAATATTCTTTTCGATCCAAGTCACTTTGTTTTACAGCAGCTTGACTACCTTGACTTCATTGACCGCTACCACAGCCGGATCAAAATGTTTCACGTCAAAGACGCCGAATTCAATCCGAACGGTAGAAACGGTGTGTACGGCGGCTATCAAGACTGGCAAGACCGCGCGGGACGTTTTCGTTCCCTTGGCGACGGCCAAGTCGACTTCAAAGGTATTTTCAGCAAGCTTACCCAGTATGGCTTCACGGGCTGGGCAGTACTAGAGTGGGAATGCTGCTTAAAAGACAGTGCGCAAGGCGCGGCAGAAGGCGCACCGTTTATCGCTTCACACGTTATCGAGCCAAGCAAATATGCGTTTGACGACTTTGCTGGTGGAGACGTTAGCGAAGCGAAGAATAATCGTATTTTAGGCCTTGAGCGCTAAGCGCCATCAATAGGATAACAATAACTATGATAACCCTACGCCTTAGTTTGATGATGTTCCTCCAGTTCTTCATTTGGGGAGGCTGGTTTGTAACATTAGGCACGTATCTATCAAATACCCTGTCTGCCAACGGTGGACAAATCGGCATGGCTTTCTCAACCCAAAGTTGGGGCGCCATCATTGCCCCCTTTATTGTGGGCCTTATTGCTGACCGGTTCTTTAATGCAGAAAAGATCCTCGGCTTACTACATATTGTTGGCGCCGTGCTTATGTACTGTATGTACCAAGCGAATGATTTCGCCAGCTTTTACCCTTATGTGTTGGCATACATGATTGCATACATGCCTACGCTTGCTTTGGTTAACTCAGTGTCATTCGGACAAATGGTCGACCCGTCAAAAGAGTTCGGAAAAGTTCGTGTGTGGGGCACTATCGGCTGGATTGTGGCAGGCCTTATGATTAGCTATGTCTTCTCATGGGATTCTGCACAGTCTATTGCCGATGGTATGCTCAAAAACACGTTCTTATTGTGCAGCGTTGCCTCGCTAATGTTGGGCGTATTCAGTTTTACACTGCCAAATACGCCACCTCAATCTAGCGGTAAAGCGGTAACTATTCGCGATATTCTTGGCTTGGACGCGTTGGCACTGTTAAAAGACAAAAACTTCTTTGTATTCTTTCTTTCATCTGTACTTATTTGTATTCCACTGGCGTTTTACTACCAGAATGCGAACCCATTCCTTACTGAAATAGGCGTTGAAAATGCAACGGGCAAAATGACACTAGGTCAAGTTTCCGAAGTGTTGTTCATGTTGGCTCTGCCGGTATTTTTGAACCGTTTCGGTATTAAAGCCACGTTGGTGATAGGTATGGCGGCGTGGGTTGTTCGTTATGCACTGTTCGCATTCGGAAACGCTGACGAAGGTTTGTTCATGCTTATTGTTGGTATTGCACTGCACGGTATTTGTTACGACTTCTTCTTTGTATCAGGGCAAATCTATACCAATGCAAAGGCGGGAGAAAGCGTAAAAAGTGCAGCGCAGGGGCTAATTACCTTAGCGACATATGGGGTAGGTATGCTGGTGGGCTTTGCAGTGGCAGGCGCAATTACCGACACCTACACGATGGAAACCGGTGCGCACAGTTGGCAGCAGGTCTGGTTATTCCCAGCAGGGTTTGCCGCGGTTGTGTTAGTGCTATTCGCCTTTCTGTTCAGAAAGGAAAAGGTGAACGCAGATGCATAACATTACCCGCAGAAAATTACTTCAAGGTATGGCTATGACAGGGGCAGGCATTGCCGGAACAGGGTTAGCAGCAGCTGGTTTAGCCACTGCGATGCCTGCTATAGCGAGTACAAACGGCACGAAAGGTAGCAACACCATGAATACGCCGCTTAAAGGAAATGTAAACCATTCGGTAAGCCGATGGACCTACGGCGATTTAAGCATTGAAGAGTTGTGCCAAACCGTTAAGCAATTAGGATTTGGAGCCATTGACTTGGTAGGCCCTGAAGATTGGCCTGTGCTAAAGCAGTACGGCATCGACTCTTCTATGTGTAACGGCGCCGAGATAAGTCTTGAAGACGGCTTCATTCACAGTGAGCTCCACGACGAACTAGAAGCGCGTTATATAAAGCACATCGATTTGGTCGCTGATGCAGGTTATACAAACCTTATCTGCTTTAGCGGCAATGCCCGAGGCATGTCACGAGAAGATGGACTGGAAAATGCGGTTAAAGGGTTAAAACGCATTTTACCTCATGCTGAAAAACGCAACGTAGTGATTTTCATGGAGCTGTTTAACAGCAAAGTCGACCACCCTGATTACATGGCCGACAATTCTGCATGGGCGATAGAACTTTGCAAACGCCTAGGTTCTAAGCACTTCTCACTGCTTTACGATATCTACCACATGCAAATTAATGAGGGAGATATCATCCGAACTATTCGAGATAACTATCAGTACTTTGGCCATTACCATACGGCCGGCGTACCTGGGCGTCACGAAATAGATGCTTCACAAGAACTCAATTACGAAGCAATTGCTAAAGCCATTGTCGAGACCGGATTTAAAGGCTACTTAGCACAAGAGTTTATACCCACACCGAAAACCAAAGCCAACAGAATAGCGTCGCTACAACAAGCGATCCATATCTGTGATGTGTAACGTGCGAACAGGCACAGCGACGAATTAAGTTTTAAGGACGTGTTATGGCGAGTAACGAATATGATGCAATAGTTATTGGATCTGGTATCAGTGGCGGTTGGGCTGCTAAGGAGCTAACCGAGAAGGGCCTAAAAGTGCTTATGTTAGAACGTGGCCAAAATATCGAGCACATTAAAGATTATAAAAATGCGCACAAAGAAGATTGGGATTTTCCTCACCGAGACTTGCCTACTCAAGCAATGAAAGTGGATTATCCCGTGCTTAAGCGCGACTACCCGCTAAATGAAAAAACGTACGGTATGTGGGCAAATGAAAAAGAAAATCCTTATACCGAAGACAAGCGCTTCGACTGGTACAGAGGTTACCACGTAGGTGGACGCTCACTGTTGTGGGGACGCCAAAGCTACCGTTTGAACAAAGAAGATTTCGAAGCCAATGCTAAAGAAGGCATTGCTGTCGACTGGCCTATTCGCTACGACGATTTGGCGCCATGGTATGACTACGTAGAAAAATTCGCGGGTATCAGTGGTAATCGCGATGGCTTAGATGTATTGCCTGATGGTGTATACCAGCCACCAATGCCAATGAATATTGTAGAGGAAAGTGTCGCGGCGCGGGTGAAAAAGGCCTATGAAGGCGCGCGGCACATGGTGCATGGCCGCACTTCAAACATGACACAAAGCAAGCCCGAAGAAGGGCGTGTTCATTGCCAATACCGCAATAAGTGCTGGTTGGGTTGTCCTTTCGGTGGCTATTTCAGTACACAAGCATCTACGCTTCCAGCTGCGGTTAAAACAGGTAACTTAACCCTTCGACCTTTCTCGATAGTAAAAGAGATCTTGTTCGACAAAGACAAGAAGCGCGCGACTGGCGTTGAAATTATCGATGCAGAAACCAACGAGACCTATATATTTAAAAGCAAGATCATCTTTGTAAATGCGTCAGCACTTAACTCGGCGTGGGTACTGATGAACTCTGCCACAGACGTATGGGACGGTGGCTTAGGAAGCAGCAGCGGCGAGTTGGGTCACAACGTTATGGATCACCACTTTAGAGTCGGTGCTTCAGCTGAAGTTGAAGGTTTTGACGACAAATATACCTACGGTCGCAGACCGAGTGGCTTCTATGTGCCAAGGTTTAGAAACTGGGGAAGTGATAAACGAGACTACCTGCGTGGATTTGGTTATCAAGGCGGCGCAAGCCGTTCAGGTTGGCGCAAAGACATAGCTGAGCTTGGTATAGGTGCTGGACTTAAAGATGCGATAACCGAGCCTGGTCCATGGACAATAGGCATGACAGCGTTCGGTGAAATTCTTCCGTATCACGAGAACAAAGTGTACTTGAACAAAAAAGTCACCGACAAATGGGGCTTACCAGTACTCGCAATGGATGTCGAGATTAAAGAAAACGAGCTTAAGATGCGCAAGGACATGCAGCAAGACGCGATTGAGATGTTTGAAGCAGCAGGTCTTAAAAATGTTCAAGGCTGGGATGCTGACTACGCACCTGGCATGGGCATTCATGAAATGGGCACGGCGCGTATGGGAAGAGACCCAAAAAGCTCTGTGCTTAATGCGCATAACCAAGTGTGGGATGCACCGAACGTATTTGTGACCGATGGTGCGGCAATGACATCGGCCAGCTGTGTTAACCCTTCACTGACCTACATGGCATTAACGGCAAGAGCCGCAGACTTTGCCGTAGAAGAGTTAAAGCGAGGAAATCTATAATGGAACGCCGAGAACTACTTAAACTCATCGCTACTGCTACAGGCACAGCATTGTTCGCAGGTAATGTACTTGCCTACACAGATGTGCCCGCTGTACCGCTTAGCGACACATTGTTTAATGAAAAAGATGTGGCCTTGCTGAATGAAATGGGTGAAGTGATCATTCCTCAAACTGACACGCCTGGAGCAAAAGCGGCTAACGTTGGTGCCACAATGGCTGTGCTGGTAACCGATTGCTACACACCTTTGCTTCAGAAGACCTTTCTTGATGGCATTAAGAAAATATCTTCGTTAAGTCAAAGTCGTTTCAACAAACAATTTGTTCAGCTTACCAAGCAAGAACGAGAGGCTTTATTTAACGACCTGGATGTAGAAGCGAAAGCGGCGAACCTTGCTAACGGTGTTTATCAAGGCGTTGAAACAGGAAAGCCAAGTCAGTGGGAGCCAGGTACCGATGAGCCAACCCCTCACTACTTTACGCTATTAAAACAGCTAACACTTTATTGCTTTTTCACGTCTCAAGTTGGCGCGACTAAAGTGCTTCGTTATGTGGCTATTCCTGGACGCTACGACGGTGCATTCCCTTACAAGAAGGGCGACAAAGCGTGGGCCACCTGAGCCTGCGCTATCGAGCTGCCAAACACAACACAGTTATATAACGGATAAAACAAGGTACTGACACTATGAATAAAACATTCGTCGCTTCAACAGTGGCTTTACTCATGCCACTTTGTGCATGTGCTACAGCAGATGCACAAACTGAAAAAAGCGAATCGCGTTTAACCCGCGAACAGCAGGCTGCTAAAACGGAAGTATGGGAGCCTGTTCCTGAAGTGGTTTCTTTTGATAAGGCGGGCGTGCCCTCTGATGCCATTTCTTTAATTGGTGATGACCTGTCTAACTGGACTTCAGTAAAGGAAGGTGAGGCTAAGTGGACGCTAGAAAACGGTGTACTAACTGTGAAGCCGGGAACAGGCGATATCAAAACGAAAGCAGAGTTTTGTGATGTACAGTTGCACGTAGAGTGGAAAGCGCCGCAGCCAGAAGCGGGAATGGAAGGACAGCAGCGCAATAACAGCGGTATCTTCCTGCAGCAGCGATATGAAATTCAAGTCTTGGATTCATATCAGAATAAGACCTATCCCAATGGTCAAGCGGCAAGTGTTTATAAACAAACCATTCCTTTAGTTAACGCTATGAAGGCGCCTGGCGAATGGCAAACTTACGACATCATATATAAAGCACCAACCTTTAACGGTGAAGAACTAGCAACGAAAGGCTATGTTACGGTAATACATAACGGCGTAGTGGTTCAGAACCATACTGAAATTCAAGGTACAACAGAATGGATCGGTGCGCCTAAGTACAAAGCTCACGGATGCGCACCGCTTCAATTACAAGATCACGGCAACTTAGTAAGTTTTAAGAATATGTGGGTAAGACCACTTTAAAAAGCTAGCCGATAGATATCTTCAATCTCTTCAATACTCAATTGCTTGGGATTATTGCGAAGAAGGCGAGTTACTTTACTCGCCTCTTCTGCTAATTCACCTACACAAGAAGGCGGAATATTGAAGTGGGTGAGCGAAGCGGGAATATCTACATCGCGACACAGTTTTTCTATAGCAACTAATAATAGTTTAATTGCTTCCTCTTTTGAGTGGTGGCGCTCACATACCTTTAAAAGCTTAGCCACACAATAAAGTTTGTCTTGGCAGAACGGCGCATTTACTTTCAACACATGAGGTAACATTACCGCGTTACTCATGCCATGTGACAGATGAAACCGTCCCCCCAGTGGATAAGCCAATGCATGTACTGCCCCTACGCCTGCGTTTCCAAACGCAAGACCCGCCATTAAACTGCCGGTGGCCATATCTTCACGTGCAGATAAGTTCTCACCATTGTTATAAGCGTGAAGTAATGAATTGAAGATAAGCTTGAGTGCATTCTCTGCCAGAGCGTCGGTTATCGGACTAGCATTTACACTTATATAAGCTTCAAGCGCGTGAACGAATGCGTCTATACCGCTCGCTGCTGTAATGGACTGGGGGCATGTTTTTGTCATTTCAGGTGCAACGATCGCAACATCGGGTAGCAAGCAGTGGCTAACAATTCCTTTTTTCATCTGTGCTATCGGATCTGACAAGATAGCAATATTGGTAACTTCTGAACCTGTACCGGCAGTAGTGGGGATAACAATAAGAGGCAAACGCCGTTTTGAAAGCGTATTTTCACCGAAGAGTTCACTGAGGGGGCCAGTATGATCGTATGCAGCTGCAAGTACTTTTGCACTATCAATAGCGCTACCTCCACCAAGAGCAATAATTCCGTCTACTTGCTTCTCACGAAGTATCGCTAACTTATCTTCTATGATATTCACTTCAGGCTCTGGTGGAATGTCATCAATAATAAGTAAGGGTGAAGAGGGTAATAGTGTGAGTAGTTGATCAAGAAGACCAGATGAAGAAACGCCTTTGTCAGTAACGATGGCACATTCCTTTATAGATAATCTCGACATTTCATCGGGGAGAGCTTTTATAGCGCCAAGACCCGTTACGAGTTTTCCTGCGGTTTTGAATTCTGAAACCTTCATGCAAACCCCTCAATAATCCACGTACACGTTCAAATATCGTCTTACTAATTTATAGTACACAGCGTGACTTACCAATTAACTAACCTTATAGATCGTGAAAAGCGCGGTGAATTAGTGGTTTTTATGAACGTATTGCACATTGTTTATGCAAACGATCGAAAAATAAGGATTTTTTTAAAATACTTGTTGACGTGAGCGCTCATTTCCCTAAAATGCGCATCCGCTTCGGGGGAAAAGCAAAACAGCAAGCCTCCTGAAGTA
>NZ_JAYMEU010000045.1:0-25777 GCF_037029575.1 Alteromonas sp. CH_MED4-4
ATATATGGCAGCAATGAATCACGTTATTAAATCAACACGGTGTCTTGCAATCGGAGAGGGTCCATATATGGTATAAAGATACTTCGTGTGACGACAAAAGCGGCAATGATGCTATTCATGGGTAGTGAAAGAAATGAAAGGGGGCGTCTTTTTAAGGTGAGGCTGCGCGGCCAGTTTATAGAAACGCTGTACTAAAACACTGTAATCACAATCATTATATTCATAACTACTGTATTAATAGCACAGCACACTTTTCGTATAGCGGGCGCGTTACATTCGCAAGGTTAATTAGAACAAGGCGAGGGCAATCAACCAGATGCCGTAGATAACAATATAAGGTGCACTTGCAATTAATGCCGCTTTTTTAAGAGAAAAGGCGGTCCATTGAGTAATGCCTACGGTGGCTAAATAAATGCCCCAGAATAGCTCTACCCTTAACGCCTGGCCGAAAGCGTACCAAGGCGAGTCCATCGGGATATTCGCAATATACCCAAGAGACGCTGGCGATAAAATTGATGGCGCTACTTGATGGTCGCCTGCGAACAACAGCAAAGCAACACCCACCAAACCAGTAAGCACATAAGGCATTGAAAGCCACCAAGCGAAACCATACCAGTCAGTAAAGCCATACACATGGCTGTCGTCAGAACGGGTCATTAAATTCACGTACACGGCGTAAATGGCGTTTACGATAATAGGAATAAAAAAGGCACCTATAACCGATGACCAAAGCAAAGCATCCCTGGTGAAGAAGGCCTTCATTTGCTCTTCTTCTGCCGGACTCATATCCCCTTGCGCGGCAATATTCATCTGAGCGAACCATTCAATGTCAACGAAGTTTACATACAAGTACTGGGAAACAAGCGAAATTGCCATGATCAATATAAATGGCATCCAGCTCCAATTGTTGTTTTCACCTACTGCTTTAAATACGCCATTAGGCTTGAAGAAAATATCGTTACACGCTTGAAAGGGGTTCGTTACATTGTGCATCCCTTGCTCCTATTTCGTTTTTCTTATTACTCTGGCTCTGGGTAAAGCCATGAGTCATTGTTAGCTTGCCAACAGGCAGGCAATAAATTGAGTTATAGATTACTGTTGGCTACAGGTGTTGTACAGCACAACATCTTGATATTTGTAAGAGAAAATGAATGTATTGAAAGGTAATAAATAAAAAAAGGGAAGCGTTCGCTTCCCTTTACGTAATACTGCTGATTGCTGCTCTATCTTTGGTGATTTTCTATGTCCTCTCAAAACGCGCCGCAAGACCTTACAAATAAGTAATATTAAGCAGTGTCAAAACTATGGTGCTATACAACAGCGAAATAGGCAGTCCAATTTTTATAAAATGCGAAAACTTATAATTCGCCGCATTATAAACAAGCAAGTTGGTTTGATAGCCGAATGGTGAAATAAAACTGGCACTTGCTGCAAATGCTACCGCTAATGCAAATGGCATTAGCGGTGCGCCAATGATTTGCACTAACCCGTAGGCAAACGGGAACATTAACGCTGCAGCAGCGTTGTTGGTAACGAACTCTGTTAAAACCAGTGTTAGCAAGTAGATGACTAACAATGCTATGAACCAGTCAGTACCCGACAACACCGGCATAAGTGCCTCGGTGGTTATATTAATAACCCCTGAATTTTCTAATGCGGTTGCCAGGCTTAGCGCGCCTACAATCACAACAATCAAATTCAACGGTAAATTTCGTTTCATTTCGCCGTTTGACGTTACCCTTACGCCAATTAGCACAGCGGCTAAAAACAGCAGACCAATAGCCAGTGAAATGACATTAGTTGCAGCCAATAACACCGTGGAAAGGAAGCCGCCAAGGGTAATCCACTCTTGCTTGTTGGTTAGTGGGCGGGCTATTTTTTGCTCTGACAAAATAAAAAAGTTTTTATTTAAATTTTGACGAGTCGCAAAATCTGGGCCTGTAGCTAAAAGTAAGAAGTCACCTGCTTGAAGCTTAATTTCTCCTAACTTGCCTGACAGCTGCTCTCCATCGCGGCGAATGGCTACAACAGCCGCATCAAATAGGGCTCTAAAGCCAAGTTTTTTAATGGTTTGCCCAATAACTTGAGCGCGATTGGCAACAACTACCTCGGTTAAGCTCTCACGCAATACCCCATCGGTCTCAGCAAACATGCTTAGCCCCTTTATGTGGCTAAGATTATCAAGCTTTTGAACGTTGCCAGAGAAGATCAGTTTGTCGTTTTCCAGAATGACGAGGTCAGGCCCAACAGGAGATATCAGGTTGCCATTGCGCACCACTTCTACCAAAAAGAGTTCTGGTAAGTTACGTAAATGGTTTTGTTCTACGGTTTTGCCTATGAGTTCTGAACCAGACTCCACTTCGGCTTCAACCATATACTCGTGATAGTTATTACTCTTATTGCCAATATGAGGTAGCAAAGGAAGTAATAAAAACATGAGTAGACCACAGCTTAAACCCGCTACGGTGCCATAAAGTGTGAAGTCAAAAAAGTTAAAGCCTGGATGCCCGTGCTCTTGCAAAAAGCTGTCTACGATCAGGTTGGTAGACGTACCAATTAAGGTGACCGTACCGCCTAAAATAGCTGCGTACGAGAGCGGGATTAGTAATCGAGAGGCAGGATGATATTGGTTTTGCTTAATTGGACCAATAAGGCTTGCCACAATAGCAGTATTGTTCAAAAGCGCAGACGATAAAAAGGTCAGTGAAAACAAGCGCCAATAGGATTGAGTAAAGTTAGCACTTACTAGTTTCCTACCTAGGCGTTTTATTAACGCTGTTTTATCAATTGCACTGCTTACCAAAAGCAACAAAACAAGGGTAATAAGCCCCTTGTTTGTTAAATTTAGCAAGATGTCATCAAGAGATAACTGCTGGGTAACCAGTAAAGCTAACACTGCACCAGAAAACACAGTGGAAGGGCGCTGATTGGTAAAGATCAGCGCGCATATCGTACCGGCAAATACTGCCAGTACGATGAACTGGGTCACATCCATATTGCTCCAGTCCTGCTTAAAGTTTACTGATATCCACAGAGTTCCAATGCGGGAAGTGCTTGCGTACTAGTGCATTGAATTCAAGCTCGAACTCAGAGAAGTTTGGCGATGTATGCTGTGCGTCACCCGCAATTTCGTCAATGATCATACCTGCGCCAACCGTACCGTTAGTAAGGCGATCTATGACGATGAATGAACCGGTAGGGCGGTTGCGCTTGTACGGGTCACATGCAACGGGCTGAGTAAACTTAACGTCTACTACACCAATTTCGTTAAGATTTAAGTGCATAGCATCCGTTTCTTCCAACGTGTTCACATCAATTTGATTATCGATATGAGCAACTACCCCTGGTGTTGATTTAGTCGCAAACTTAAACAAGTATTGCTTGTTGGGCATTAGCGGCTCTTCAGACATCCACACAAGGTGAGTTTTAAATTGCGTGTTAAGCAGTGGCAAGTTGTCTGATTTTACAATCATATCGCCACGAGAGATGTCAATTTCATCCTCTAGCGTTAGCGTTACCGCTTGTGGTACATAAGCGCGCTCTTGGTCGCCTTCAAACGTAACGACTTGCTTTACCTTTGATTTCTTACCAGAGGGAAGTGCCGTTACTTCATCACCTGGTGCAACTTGGCCAGATACCACCGTACCCGCAAAGCCACGGAAATCTAGGTTAGGGCGGTTAACGTATTGTACAGGGAAGCGAAAATCTTCTAGGTTGTCGTCTTCACCAATTTCAATGTTTTCCAACATTTCCATAAGTGGCGTGCCGTCAAACCAAGGGGTCTTTTCGCTCTTGCCTACTACGTTGTCGCCTTCAAGTGCTGAAATAGGTACGAACTGAATGTCAGGAATATCAAGCTGCTCAGCAAACTTCAGGTAGTCTTCCTGAATTTGCTTGTACACTTCTTCTGAATAGTCCATCAAGTCCATTTTGTTGATAGCAACAATAACGTGTTTTATACCTAGAAGAGAAACCAGGAACGAGTGACGTTTCGTTTGTACCTTAACGCCGCCGCGAGCATCAACAAGAATAATAGCAAGGTCGCACGTTGACGCACCGGTTACCATGTTACGGGTGTACTGCTCGTGCCCCGGAGTATCTGCGATAATAAACTTACGCTTGTCAGTAGAGAAGTAGCGGTATGCTACGTCGATAGTAATCCCTTGCTCACGCTCAGACTGAAGGCCGTCTACAAGAAGGGCAAGGTCAACTTTCTCGCCGGTAGTGCCCACTTTTTTACTGTCTTTAGTGATAGCTGCAAGTTGGTCTTCATAAATCATTTTAGAATCGTGAAGCAAGCGACCAATTAGGGTACTTTTACCGTCGTCTACGCTACCGCAGGTAAGGAAACGTAGCATGTCTTTCTTTTCGTGTTGTTCTAGGTAAGACAGAATGTCCTGTCTCAATAATTCGTTTTCATTGTTCATGTTATGCGCTCACAAGGAAAAAGGGGTTTAACACAGACTCTTTTTGGTTGTACGTAAGAGCGTCAGCGTTGTCATCTAATGGGTTTTCAGGGTCTAGTACGGTTACGTTTGCGCCTGCCGCTAATGCGACGGCGTGCGCTGCTCCCGTATCCCATTCAGATGTTGGGCCTAATCGAGGGTAAAGATGTGCTTCGCCCTCAGCCACCAAGCAAAGCTTCAGTGAGCTACCCATCGCCACAAGCTCGGTTTCACCTTTAAGCTGTGCCAATAAATTCTGAATTTCTGGGCTTTGGTGAGAACGACTACCTACCACTTTCCACACTTCGGCACCATCGTGCTTGCGCGCAGAAATAGCGGTAAATTCGCCATTTACTTCAGTCCACGCACCTTCACCAACAATACCTACATAGCTTTTGTTTAATGCTGGCGCGTAAACCACACCCATGGTCGGTTTACCGTTTTCGATAAGTGCAATATTTACCGTAAATTCACCGTTTTTCTTAATAAACTCTTTAGTGCCGTCTAGCGGGTCTACCAGCCAGTATGACGACCACGTTTTGCGCTCTTCCCATGAAATATCTGCTGACTCTTCAGAAAGAATCGGCAGGTCAGATTCAGCTTCAAGGGCGTTAACGATTACGTTATGTGCGGCAAGGTCAGCTTCTGTTAGCGGGCTGGTATCCTGCTTTTCATAAATGGCGAAGTCTTTCTCGTAAATGGCCATTATCTTATCGCCGGCTTCTTTGGCGATAGCTAGCACTTTTTGTGCAAGACTATGTAAAGGCTGTGTCATTACACCAATCCCTTTTCTTGAAGCAAAGCATACAATCGCTCAGCGGTTTGCTCTGCTGGTTCATCCTGATAGGTTAAGTGTACTTCTGGCGCTTCAGGTGCTTCATAGGCTGAATCAATACCTGTGAAGTCCTTAATTTCACCGCTACGCGCTTTCTTGTATAGCCCTTTCGGGTCGCGTTTTTCACACACTTCAAGAGGTGTATCGATAAACACTTCTACAAACTCTCCGTCTTCCATTAAGCTGCGGCAATAATCGCGGTCGGCTTTGAAAGGCGAGATAAAAGCGGTAAGCACAATGGTACCGGCATCGACAAAAAGTTTAGCGACTTCGCTAATGCGGCGAATGTTTTCAACGCGATCTTTATCGCTGAAACCTAAATCGCCACACAGACCGTGGCGCACGTTGTCGCCGTCAAGCAGATAGGTGTGCTTGTTCTGCTCGTGAAGCTTTTTCTCAAGCAAGTTTGCTAAAGTCGATTTACCAGAACCGCTTAAACCCGTTAGCCAAAATACACGAGGTGTTTGTCCAAGCTTTTCAGAGCGGGTGGTCTTGTTTACTTCGTGTTTATGCCAAACAACGTTGTCGGTGGCCATTAGAAGTACCCTTCCATTTTCTTCTTCTCCATAGAGCCTGCGCTGTCATGGTCGATAACTCGGCCCTGGCGTTCAGACGTCTTGGTAAGCAGCATTTCTTGAATAACTTCAGGTAGGGTAGCAGCTTCTGACTCTACCGCACCGGTAAGTGGGTAACAGCCAAGAGTACGGAAACGTACAGAGCGCATCTCTGGTACTTCACCTTCTTCTAGCGGCATACGGTCATCGTCAACCATAATAAGAATGCCGTCGCGCTCAACGACAGGGCGAGGCTTAGAAAGGTAAAGTTGCGGAATATCGATGTTTTCTAGGTAGATATATTGCCAGATATCTAGCTCAGTCCAGTTAGACATTGGGAATACACGAATGCTTTCGCCTTTATTAACCTGAGAGTTATAAATGTTCCAAAGCTCTGGACGCTGGTTTTTTGGGTCCCAGCGGTGGTTGCTGTCGCGGAATGAGTAAACACGTTCTTTGGCACGTGATTTTTCTTCGTCGCGTCGAGCGCCACCAAATGCAGCATCGAACTTATATTTGTTTAGCGCTTGCTTAAGTGCTTGGGTTTTCATGATGTCAGTATGTTTTGCTGAACCGTGGCTAAATGGGCCAACGCCAGCTTCAACACCTTCTTCATTGATGTGAACAAGCAAATCAAAACCGTGTTTCTTAGCTTGTTCGTCACGGAACTTAATCATTTCACCAAACTTCCACGTGGTATCTACGTGTAATAGTGGGAAAGGAATTTTGCCTGGCGCGAACGCTTTACGGGCAAGGTGAAGCAGTACAGAAGAGTCTTTTCCTACAGAGTAAAGCATAACTGGGTTCTCA
This sequence comes from Alteromonas sp. CH_MED4-4, assembly GCF_037029575.1. Classification (NCBI taxonomy): domain Bacteria; kingdom Pseudomonadati; phylum Pseudomonadota; class Gammaproteobacteria; order Alteromonadales; family Alteromonadaceae; genus Alteromonas; species Alteromonas sp. CH_MED4-4. The sequence continues at coordinate 6,645 of NZ_JAYMEU010000045.1, forward strand.
AACTCAGCAGCAACCTCACGGAAAATCTGGATACTCTCGGCTTCGAGTTGTTTCAAATGCGTTACAGACGGGATACTAGCAGTCATTTTGAAGTCCGAATTTTATGTTATATACAAAAAAGTTATATATGGGTTATTTTTCTGCATAGAACGATAACATATTTAATTTCAAAAGTAGTATGCGATTTTGCTATTTAAAATAGCTATCTTATTCCATTAAATAAAACTGTCATGCAATTGAAGCATAAGCCAATTTTTTCAATGGCTATAAAAAGAAAAAAGCCCTGTTTAGGAAACTAAACAGGGCTTGTTGTTTACTGTTGTAGCGACGTAATTGCTAGTTACCTTTCACTCAATTTGGTCTGGAAAGCGTCGAAGGTATTAACTACACCTTCGCGCGGCGAGCCAGACTTGCTCAAAATCATGATGGTTAAGCTCGACAATATAAAGCCAGGGACAATTTCGTACATCCAGTCGCCAAGTTTTTGACCACCAATCTCGATAGGAAGATAAATCCACAACAATACGGTTACTGCACCAACAACCATACCGCCTAGTGCCGCACGGCGGGTCATTTCACGTTTAAATAGGCTAAACAGTACTAGCGGACCAAATGCAGCGCCAAAACCAGCCCATGCGTTACTTACTAGCGTTAAAATGGTGCTGTCTCTGTCATAGGCTAGATAGATTGCAACTAGTGCGACGACTACTACGCTGACACGACCTGCAATAACAAGCTCGCCATCTGACGCGTCGCGTCTTAGGAATGCTTGATAAAAGTCACTGGTTAGTGAACTTGACGTTACCAATAACTGAGACGAAATAGTACTCATGATCGCCGCTAAAATCGCAGCGAGCAGGAAGCCACCGATAAGCGGGTGGAATAGAATTTGAGATAAGTAGATAAAGACGGTTTCCGGGTCGATTTCATTACCGTTGCCAGTAACAAATGCTAGGCCGAAAAGGCCGGTCATTAACGCACCGATAATTGACACGATCATCCAGCTCATACCTATATTACGTGCAGTCGGTATGTCTTTAACAGAACGTATCGCCATAAAACGCACAATAATGTGAGGCTGGCCAAAGTAACCTAGACCCCATGACATTAGTGAGATAATGCCTATTACACTTAATGCTTCGTTAGTAGATGCATCCATAAAGGCATCAAATAATGCAGGGTTTATCCTGTCTAAAGCGTCAATAGATGCCCCAATTCCACCTAGTTCGGTGATAACCACTGCTGGAACCATTACCAAGGAAACAAACATGATGCACCCTTGAACGAAGTCGGTCATGCTTACTGCCATGAAACCGCCTACAAGGGTATAGGCTACAACGACGCCCGCGGTAACGTATAAGCCGGTCTCATAAGTTAATCCAAATGATGTCTCAAAGAGCTTACCGCCAGCTACCACACCAGAAGAGGTGTAAAGCGTAAAGAAGACAACGATAACCACAGAGGCTATTACGCGCAATAAACGCGTGTTGTCGGCGAAGCGATTTTCAAAATAATCGGGGAGGGTAATGGAGTTGTTGGCTACTTCTGTGTAAACGCGAAGGCGTGGAGCAACTAACATATAATTTGCCAGAGCACCGAGAGTTAAACCAACCGCTATCCAGCCAGCAGATAAGCCTGATACATACATTGCACCGGGTAAGCCCATGAGCATCCATCCGCTCATATCCGATGCACCTGCTGAAAGTGCCGTTACCGCGGGGCCTAGTTGGCGGCCGCCAAGCATATAGCCTTCTACGTTGGTGTCTGTCTGCCGATAAGCGAAAAGGCCTATCCCTAACATTACAACAAAATACAAACCCAACGAGATTATCGTGCCAGTAGCCATATAAATTCCCTATGTTTTTTCTTTCATGCTAACACCTATGACATAGAGTCTCTATGTCAGTCAGCGACCTTGCATGTTTTCTATACGGTAATTCGTAAATAAAGTTTGGCGAAAGATTAAATTGGAAAAGATGCAACGCGCGCTCGACCTTCTCTTTTGGCTCTGTAGAGAAGCTCATCGCACATCTTGATAATGGTGTCTAGGTTGGTTTCTCCGTTGACGTCTAACAGACCCGAAGAAAAACTCACGGAAAACATTTCTTTTGTATTGCTCCAGTGTTTCTGGCGAGAAAGCGCGAAATTCAGCTCGTCCAGAATTCGCTTAGCAGACCTTTGGTCGGAGTCGGAAAAGTAAATCAAAAACTCTTCGCCGCCATATCGGCAGAGCTTGTCTGACTTACGAATTCGGTTTTTGATAATCTGCGTAAAGGTAGTCAAAACTTCATCACCGACAACGTGGCCGTATTTGTCATTAATCTTTTTAAAGTTGTCGACATCAAGTAGAGCAATACAGGACGCTTTATTGCCTTTCAGTGCTTTTTTCAAACTGTTTAGCATAGCTCGTCGCGTGAGAGCACCGGTAAGTGAGTCACGCTCAGCTAGCAAGTCGCTCTGTCGTTTTGAAATCCATAGCCATAGTGCAAGAATGATGAGAATTGTGATAATCAATGCAAAAATGGTGGTTTTCATTGCTTCTTTGTCGGTAGAAAGGCCATCTTTTTCACTTCTGAGCACAGTGAGTTCTTTTTGTCGATATCGCGCTAACTCGATATCTTTCGCAATGCCGTCGGTAAATGAAGAATTTGATAGCTTGAATTGCTCAGTGTTTTTTTCAACAAGAAGCCTATTGTAGGTTTTCGAATGCTCATATGCTTTTTCGTAGTCACCCGAAGCATCGTAAAGCCTAGAAAGCTCCCGCTCTAACCTAAGCTTGATTTTTTCTTTAAAACCCGAATTTGGAATAGTAGCCAGAACGATATTGCGGTAACGCTGAAGGGAGTCTTGAAATTTAGCATCATCGTTCAATACCGCTGCGTAAAGTGCATCTGCGTAAGCTGAAAGCTCCTCAGTTCTTTGTTTTACCTCTGTGGTATCAAGCTGCCTGATTTGCGTCATGACTTCTTGCGCTAGCAGTTCATATCCTTCGCTTTTTTGAAACACTACTACACGAAGTCTTTGGACATACGTCAACAACTTTTCGTGCACTGACGTTACTGTGGACAAATGCTCTATTGCGTCGTTTGACATAGCCAATGCTTCTTCAAACTTATTTTGAATTAACAATGAATCGATGGCCGAGAAGTAGGCCCAAGTTTTTACCATGGTGTTGTTATCTTGCGTTTTACTTTCAATGATCTCTTTTGAGTGGAAAAATGCTCTGCTTGGAACGAAGAGTTCCAGGTAAGCACCTCTCAGCCAATCATGTGCAATTACGTTTGATAACGCATTTTCTAAGCTTTTGTCTGATGAGTATCGAGGAAGGTGCGGTAACGCATATTCGATTTCATTAATTGCTTGTATTGGGTTCGCAAGGGTGAGTTCCATCGCTAACCATATGCTAGCTATAGCAGTGGCTCGTCGACTCCCAGTTTCTAGCGCTTCTCGCTGTAAACGGCGCAGTTCAGGAACAGAAAAATTTACCCTATGGTCAGAGCCTTTAAAATCATTTACCGCTCTAGCATAAATGTAATATGCCTTCGCAGCAGCGAAAAGCTCAGGCTTAATTGTCTTAAGCTCTTGCCAATGCTTATCTAATAGAGGCTCTTTAACGAAAAGTGGGATTCTCGGCGAGTCAGCATCATTCGCAGTATAAGTGGCCAACAAGTGTCTAAATATCACGCCTTCACTTTGCGTGTCATTCTGCAAACCGGCGCTCGTTAACATAGCAATGATATTCTCATTGCTCACCTCGCTAGGTGTATTCCAATGATAAATTGCCGTTGCAGCTATATGACTATAATTATCAAGTTTTTTTAGTCTAAGTGCGTTGGGAATATCTATACTTTGAGCAAAGACAGTGAAACAAGCTATTGCAGGAATCAAAAGGCAAATCATTAGCCTTGTAAAACGAAACCAAGCGCTCATTGTGATGGAGACCTCTTTACTGCGGGTAAGTGAATGAAGTGGATTAACTGAAATTAAAACGGACGTTTTAACCTTTAAGTCGGAGTATAAGTTTTATTGAACAGGGTTTCATCTTAATTTTGGGCAAAAAAAATCGGCCCATAGGGGGCCGACGAAGGGAAGTGCTAAAGATACGCACTTTTTTGGAACGCTTTACAGTTACATAACGTGTGTTAAGCAGAGAATTGAATCCTTTCTGACACCGCCTTTTTCATATCGCTTAAATCAGCATCTTTATCGCCAACAATCATTACATTGGCGTGTTTCATTTTAATGCTCTCTCCGTGGTACTGACCATCGGCAAACTCGCTTGGTACGGAGACATCTCCACGTTCAGGTACTACGAATACCGACATCTTGCCTTGCGGCGTATTCACAATCAGATGAAGGCTTCTAACTGTGCTCAAATGGCAATAGTTTGCGACCTCTACACCGTCGAGCATTTCGCTAAAGCTGCCACCAAAGCTTGCTAGCTTTGCGTTAACCATATTCAAATCAACAGGAAGCAACGAATGAGCGTGTTCCATTTCTGCGTACTGCATATGGGCAAGTGCTTGCCCGCCAATACTAAGCGGCTGGTGATACCACATAGTAAGGCCAATGCCTACTGTAAAGGCAACTGATGCAGCCATGGCTAAATACCAGCGACTTCTGCGTTTATAACGGGTGAATTCGTCTGCAGACTGCTGCCATATTAGCTTGCTTGCGAGATCCTCTGGTACATCGACTTTCAATGCTTGCTTTAATTGCTTATCTAACTGCTTTTGTTCATTCCAAAAACTGCGTTTACTTTCATCCGCCTTTGCCGCTTCTACAACATCACTGTCAGTCGTTTCTGGATCGGCGTAGATACGACGCCTAAATTCTAACTCATCCATTTACACGACCTCTCTGTTCATTTTGCTTCTCTAATGCCTCTTTTAGCTGATTCCTCGCTCTGAAAAGGCGAGTCATTACCGTGTTTTTGTTAAGCCCTAACTGGTTGGCGATCTCTTCGCCACTAAAACCAAAAATCAACTGGAGTATTAAGGGTTCACGATACTCCACACTCAATCCACCTAATAGTCGCTGAAGCTCTCTATCTTTCAAGTCCCCATCAGCATGCTGTGTGTCATCTTGAATATGGCAATCATCAATATCTACTGTGTCGAACTGTTTGCGTTCAAACCGACGGGCGTTTTCGCGGCGAAGAATGGTAATTAACCATGACTTTGCTGCTTTTTCATCATTTAGGGCGTCTAATGAGCGCCAAGCACGTAAAAAGGTTTCCTGAACAACATCTTCAGCAATGCTCTGGTCTTTAATAAGCCAAAATGCATAGCGGTAGATGTCGGCGTGAAATGCCTTTACTAATGCTTCATATCTTTGGTGTTTTGCTTTCATACCCGATAAGACCTGAGCACTATCGGATTTATTTCGCCCAAACATAAAAAAATCCAAAAACTTAATTTTTTCTCACTATGGCATAAAAAACGCGCCATTTCGTTAGCCGAAAGGCGCGTTTTCATTTTATTTCCAGTGATCAGAGCACCTAGTTCGAAAAACTAGGTACGTTTCTGGGAAGTAATCCAAGCATTAATGTTTTCTTCTAAAATAGAAAGTGGGACTGGACCGTACTTCAATACCTCGTCATGGAAGCCTTTCCAATCAAACTTGTCACCAAGTTCAGCTTGGGCATGCTCTCTAAGTTCCATAATTTTCAGTTTACCAATCATATAGGCCGTAGCCTGACCTGGCATAGCAATGTAGCGCTCAATGGCTTTTTGCGCGTCGTATTTAGGGTTTGGCGTATTTTCAACAAGGTAATCTACGGCTTCTTCACGCGTCCATTTTTTCGCATGAATACCCGTATCAACCACAAGTCTGCAAGCGCGCCAAAGTTCCATGGCTAGACGACCGAAATCAGAATAAGGGTCTTTATAAAAGCCCATATCTTTTGCAAGTTCTTCGGTATATAGGCCCCAACCTTCTGTGTATGCGGTAAAGCTCAAGAATTTCTGGAATTGAGGTACACCTTCTAGCTCTTGTGCAATAGCGCGCTGCATGTGGTGACCTGGGATGCCTTCGTGATACGCCAGCGCCTCTAACTGATAAGTAGGCATTGCTTTCATGTCATAAAGGTTTGCGTAATAAATACCTGGGCGGCTGCCATCTTGCGCCGGGCTTTGATAAAACGCCTTGCCCGCAGACTGTTCGCGGAACGCTTCAACACGTTTAACAATCATTGGCGCTTCTGGAAGAATACCAAAGTATTCAGGAATCGCCTCTCGCATGTCGTCTATGGCTGTTTTCGCCATATCAAGGTATTGCTGTCTACCTTCATCTGTTGAAGGTAGATAGAATTGCTCGTCTTCACGCATGAAAACGAAAAACTCTTGAAGGGTGCCTTCAAATTTCACTTGTTTCATAATGTCGCGCATTGCATCGTGTATGCGCTCTACATTGTCTAAGCCAATTTGATGGACTTCTTCAGCGGTTAGGTCTGTAGTGGTAAACCAGTTTAGACGATTCTGATACCACTTATCACCATTTGGTAAGCGCCACACACCATCGCCTTCAGGCGTGATTTCCCTTTGATGAGCGAGTTCTTCGATAAACTTCTCGTATGACGGCATGACTGAAGTTACCAAAGCGGCTTTCGCTTCACCTAATAACGTCGTTTTTTCCGCCTCTGTGATATCCAGGCTATTTACTTTATTTTGAAAATCTTCCCAGATAGTTGAAGATGTTTCGCTAGAATCAAACGGTGCGCCGGTAATCACGTTTTTTGACGCATCAATCATTTGATCGTAGGCCCATGCAGGGGGGAATACGCCGGCTTTTTCGCGAACTTTCATTTGTTCGATAACTTGATCAAAGTACGTACGTACATTGTCTAGTCGTCCAATGTATGCCTTAGCGTCCTCTTTACTCTTTACGCTGTGAATGTTGATAAGGAAGCTAGGCACTTGTGTATGTGCGGCGCGGAACTGATGTACAATGTAACGGTGATGTCGAAATTCGTCGTTAGCTAAATCGCGCTCAATACCCAATTTATACAGGCGCAAGCTTAGCTGTTCCTGTTCACTTAACTGACTGGTGTCAAAACTATTAAGCTTTTCTAGTCGGTTTTTGGCGATAGCAATGCGAGCGTCAGCTTCTTCGTCACTGATGTCATCCCATTTGTCATAGTCCCATTTTTTACCCAAGTAACTTTGAAATAATGGCGAACGCTTAAGATCTTCTTCAAAAGTACGTTCGAAGAACGCATTAAGGCGCTCTGATTCAGACTGCCCGGCTGGCTGTTCTGTTTTAATAGGTTCTGGCGCTGTTTTAGCGGTTTCACTTGCAGGAGAGCAAGCCGTAAGCGTGGTAATGGCCAACGCAATTGGCGTTAGCTTTACTAGTGTTTTCTTCATTATATTCCCCGTCGCGTTTAATTGATTATTTTTATGAGCTAAAGCTTCAAAGATTAATAAGCCTTAAAGAGGACAATAAGGCTCAAAGGCTCGACTGTTTCTCAAACGCAAACATTTCTGTTACCAAGCCCTTGCCACTGAGATTTAGCTAGTTGCAAGGGCTTTCATTACGCAAATTCTAGTGTATTGGCAAATAAAATGCGTTTTATGAAGCAGGATATAAGGCAGATAGCGTGTTATTGTTCCCTTCACTTTTTTGCTTCCATTCGCTGCGGGCAAGCTTAGCTTCATGTGAAAGTTTATCTAAAGCTTTCATGACCTGTTTAGATTGGGTGTTAGCGTCAGCTTTACTGGCTGAAAAGCGCAGTGCATAGAGCTCATTAACACTAGCGTTGATTCTTTCAAACTGCGAAAGTTGCGCTTTACCCGAAGTTAACGCGTTTATCCACTGCTTAAGAGCAGGCGTAAGTAAACGTGTGTCCTTTGCCTTTATTACTGACATTAGGTTTTGAAACTGTGCTTTTTCATCCCACTGAGCATAAGAGTGGAGGCGCTGTGCAGAACCGGTTTTGTTAGTGATCCCAGGTCCCATAAACTGAGCCTGTTTAAGCTTTCTGTAGGTAACTAACCATCCTGTAAGCGCAATGATGAACAGCAAAAGTAATACACAAGTTACCATCCAATTAAGCTGGGTACTTTCGTCAGTACTGACGTCACCTGAAGCGCTGTCTAATGGTTTATTCTCATTGCTAGCACTAGCGTTAGGCTGTTTTGCAGTTGACGGTATATCATTTTGAATATCTTCATTGCTTGCACTACTGATTGAAGGAGTGTCTAAGCTATTCGGAGTATTGGCATTATTTGCGCCAGACGCTGGCGCTACCGTAATTGAACGGGCGGGAATAGTGGCATACTCTGTTTGCTGAGTAAGCGTATTAAACCAAGGAATAGTAATTTCAGGTAAGACAAAGTTACCAGGCTGCGTTGGAATGATCGCCAGCGACGTTTGGCGCTGTGAAATTAAGCTCTGGTCTTTTTCGACTGTCGTAGTATTAGATTGATCAGGGTACAGCTTAAAGTTTGGCGGATAAAACTCAGGAATATCAGGAAGCTGCTCTTCTACTACGCCCAATGCGGTTAGCGTAACAATACGGGTGACTGGTTCACCTGCTACAAAACTATCACCTTGTGGCCATTCTTCATCCACTCGCACCATTTCAGAAGGCAACCAAGGGTAATCTATCCCCTGAGGAATGGGCTTAATGTTCACCGTAATGTCGGGCCCAACCCGATTAATTTGCTGGGTGCGGTTGAAGAAGCCAAAACGTTGGTTAGTATTGGCAGCCATAACTTCGCCAGTGAAAATAGGGCCTCTTAGCGTAAATTCACCGGATGCTTGAGGCACAACAGCAAATTGACGCTCTATAATCTGATACCGTCTTCCATTTACTATATCTGTATACTGTTTATCTTCTCCTAGCTGGGTGATTTCCGCATTTTGCATTTCTGGCGCTTGTAGACTGCCGCGCTCAATATTGCTAGAAAGAAACAGCTTAACCGTGTAAAGCAGCTGTTGATTTAAATAGGCCTCTTTTACGTCGATGTCAGTGGTAACAAAATAGTCTCGGGCGACATTACTTTGTTCTTGAACCGGAATAACTTTGATCTGAATAGGTTGGGTAGATTTTCCCTCAATGGTTAATGAAGGAATGGTGAACGTGCCTTCCTTACGAGGAAATAACGTAGTGGTCCAAACGGTGGTGCGCTTGGTGTCGAAATTGACAATTGAGGTTTGGCTACTTACTGATGTTCTTCCGACCACAAAGTCTTTAAGCAGGGGAGAGCTGTCGAATGCATCTCTTTCCGCGCTGCCGTCTGCGGTAACCGTTAAGCGAATGGCTTCATCCAACATGACAGGGTTTCTATCAATGGTGGCTTCCAGCGAATTTACATCGGCATAAGCCGCCGTACTTAAGAGTAGGGTTAATAAAAAAACTATAAGTGTAGATTGTAATAAGGCTCTCATCTACCAATCACTCCGGTTTGAAGGCATACGTTGACGCTGACGTTTTTGTGCTTCTAATTGCATTTTTCGTTTTAGTAGGTATGCAGGGTCGTCTGGCACGCGGCGCATTAAACTCTCCATTCGCTGCAGCTCTTCTTTTTCTGCGTCGGTAAGCTCGGCCTCTTGACCTTGCATTGCCTGTGCTTCCTGCTCTGCTTGTTGTTCGTCTTTTTGTGCTTGCGCGCTGTCACCTTGATCAGACTCTTCTTGTTCTGCATTTTGCTGCTGAGAGTCTGATGACTCGTTCCGACTGTTCATCTCGGAATCATCAGGCTGTTGTGAGTTATCTCCGCCACTTTGCTGTTCATCGTTAGCTTGGCTTTGATCAGACTGTTGACCCTCATTATCGTCTTGCTGACCATTCTGCTCGTTTGAACCTTCCTGATTGTTCTGGTCCCCTGATTGCTGTTTGCTATTAGGGCTATCAGAGTTATCTTGGCCATTATCCTGCGAGTCACTCTGTTCACCATCATCGCCATTATCGTTCTGGTTTTGCTCCTGATTCTGCTGTTGCTGCTGTTTCAGCAAATCCTCGACAATCTTTTTGTTGGTTCTTGCATCGTCGAAATCGGGGGCTTCGCTTAACGCCTGATCATATTTCTTAATAGCGTCTTCAAGCTTACCGAGTTTTGCCAGTGCATTGCCTTGATTGTAAAGACTCTCGGGACCAGGAATGCTTTTGAAGGCATTTAATGCACCTTCGTAGTCACCTGATTTATAAAGTGATGATGCTTTCCAGGTGTCGTCATTAAACTGATTAACGGCGTCTTTGTACTTGCCTCTTTGATAGCTGTTTAATGCTTCTTGGTTGTCATTCATAAATGGCGTTTGCCACCATGAGAGTGAATCAGGTTTGTTTGCCATCTCTAGAGTATCTTCTGGTGCGCCTATGCCTTGTGACGTGCTTATGCCTTGTGACGTGCCAGCAATTTCTGAGGCTTGGGCACGTTGCAGAGCATGGGCGTTTTTAATCATAGAGGGGCTAAGTAAACCCACCAACACGATGAAAACTAACCCGCGTTTGAATGCGAAGGCGGCAAACGGTAGAAGTATAAGCAGCAAGTAAGGGCCAACTTCTTTCCACTGGTCTCCTTGTAAATTACTTTCTTCTTCGTTCTCTTCGCTGTCGCTTTTATCTAGCAGAGATACCGAGGCGAGGGCATCAATGTCGGTGTCGTTTGATGTAAAGGATTCAAAGCGTCCGCCGCTCGTTCTAACCACGCCTTTCACTGCGCCTTCGTTTAACTTGGGTATAACGATGCTGCCGGTGAAGTCTTTTAATAGCTCGCCGCTTTGCTGGCGGATAGGCGCGCCTTCAGATGTCCCAACGGTAAGTGCATTTACTGTAAAAGGAATAGAAGCCACATACTCTTGAAGCTCTTGTTGTTGTTCTAACTCTATACCGTCAGTAATCCAGTAGATCATGCCTGAGTTATATCCGGCATTAGTAAGTAGTTCAGACGCACTTTCTATACCTAGCAGAGGGTCGCTGCCCGGCACGGGCATAATTTCCGGTGACAGGCTTGGGATTAGGGTTGTGATATTTCCTGCGTCTTCGGTTAAAGGGCTAATGACAAACGCATCGCCAGCGTAAGCAACCAAGCCCATTTCACCTTCACCAATAGCGTTGACTAGGTCTATCGCTTTATATTTAGCGCGAGTTAGCCTGTCTGGCGTCATATCGGTAGCGCGCATTGAAAGCGACATATCTATGACTATAACGTGTCCCATTTTCAACTGGTAAACCGGCTGCGGCAGGCGTTCCCATGTTGGGCCAGCGAGTGCTATCACACTTATAATCCACACAAAAGCAAGCATCCACATTGGAGGTTTTGCGCCCATTTCGTTTTTTCCAATCACCATGTATTGATATAGGTGAGAAGGGATCACAGATTGCCAGCCAGATTGCTTAGCCGTGGTTTTTCTAATTAAAAACACAAGCAGCATCAAGGGAGCGAGCGCGATAAACCATTCGGGGCGTAAAAAATGAAATTGGTTTAAGAAGTCGAATTCCATTACTTCGTCTCCTTATTTGTTTGTGCTGCTTGTTTTGAATCAGCTGAATTCGGGTGTGGCTGGGACGAGTTAATTCGTCTTTGTGCGAACCAACGAAATGTTGATAAAAGAACCGTGAAGAATGCCCATAGTGCTGACAGTAATATTGCCGCACCAAGGGGATAGTAAAACAGAGCGCTCAATGGACGCATCTTACGCGTTTCACCTTCAATAGGCTCAAGCGCGTCAAGTTGTTGATAAATAGCCTGAAGTTCCTGGGCATTTCGAGCTCTAAAATATTGGCCGCCGGTGCTAGTCGCAATGTCGGTTAACATGCCCTCATCAAGCTCTTGCGACGGGTTTATTTGTCGGCTTCCAAAAAAGCTTTGGATCAGCATTTTATCTGCACCCACACCAATAGTGTAAACCTTCACACCCTTACTAATCGCCAACTCTTTCGCCTGCTCGGGGGTAATATTCCCTGCAGTATTTTGCCCATCGGTAAGAAGAATTAATACGTTATTAGACTCTTCCCGTTCGTCAAAGCGCTTCACGGCTAAACCTATCGCATCGCCTATGGCCGTTTGTTCGCCAACCAACCCAATGACAGCTTCACTCAGAAGTGTAGAAACAGTATCTCTGTCATAGGTAAGCGGCGCTTGAACGTACGCGGTATCGGCAAATAAGATAAGGCCAATTCTGTCGCCAACGCGACGCTGAATAAAGTCATAAACCACCGACTTAGTCATGGTTAAACGGTTAACTTGTCGGCCATTGAGCTGCATGTCATCTATCTTCATACTGCCAGATAAATCCACCGCTAACATCATTTCTCGACCTTCATTCGGTATGCTGACAGGCTCTCCTAACCATTGAGGGCGCGCGGCAGCCGTCACTAGCAGCAGCCATATCAAGCTACTTACCAACAGCGGTATTTTGGTTTGTTTCAACTGGGTTTGCTCTGACACATCGCCAGGTCGCAAATTAGGAACCCGCAATGCAGCCATAGGCATGTCTTGTGCTTTTTTAGAAAGCAGGCGTACGATAATAGGCAAGGGGAGTACAAAAAAGACCCACCACCAAGCAAAATTAAGCATGATGCGGCTCCTTGGCTTGTTTATCATGAGGGCTGCCATCGTTTAGACCGCCATCATTCACATCGCCGTAAGCCCCCTTGTTTTTTGGCAGTTTGGCTTTTGAAAGCCAGTTTTTTACTGCCCCCTTGCAGGTTTCAAAATCACTAGGGGTGGGGGTGGCTTGATAAACATTGCTTACTAACAAACCTAAATCACTTTCAAGTTTGCTATCACTACTTTTCAATGCAGAGGTTAAGAACGCTTGCCACTGTTTACCATATAACCCAGCCACTTGCTGAGTTGGGTAATAGCTCATTGCCGTGCGTTTTAGAATTGAGTTTAACGCTACGGGCCAATTGCTTTGTTGTGCTGAAATCGATTCAAGTAAGGCTAAAGCTTGCTTACGTGCCTTATTGTGACGTATGTGAGCAGTGATCGCTTTATATAGGCAAAATAGGGCAAGTAAAAATACTGCGATTGCGACCCACCACCCCCAATCTAATGGCCAAATGTTGACCTCTGTAGGTACGTGTATATCGCGCAGTTGAGCAAGTGGGTCTTGCTGCTGAGGGGGCACTGGTATTTGATTTGCCGGCGGCATCGATTGAGCAGCTGATTTTGTGTAACTAGATAGAAAGTTTGATAAAAAATGGGTTGAAAAAATACTGCTTTGCATTAATTAAGCTCCAACCTTTGTTCTTGTTGCATACTTTGAAGCTGTTCGTCTAAAGGAAGGCCCGCTGAAACACTGAATCGAGCGATATTGTTTTTGCGCAAGGTGCTATAAATCGCGCTGTTGTGTTCACTGCGCCATTTTTGATATTGCTGTTGCTCGGTATTGTCGCCTAACACCCAGCGTTGTTGGTTTCGGCCATCAGAAACGCTGACGGTTTGTAATGAACTGGTTTGTGGCAAGGCGTGTTCTATTGGATCGTTAATTACGATAGCCCTTACTTCACAGTGTCGTGTTAAGTGACTCAAGTGTTGAATAGCTTGGGTACTTAAATGCTGAAAGTCTGACACGAGATAAACTAGACTCCCTGGCCTTGCTAGTCGTCTTGCCCTAGCACACGCATCGGCAAAAGCTTGTTCGTCTTTGTCTTTGTCCGGCTCAGATTGCGCGCTCTGTTCGTGCAATGCCATAAGTTCATGACACACGTGCAACACGGCTTTTTTGCGAGTTAGTGGTTTAATTTCTTTGTGCTGTTGCTGATTAAATACTAGCGCGCCAACTTTATCGCCACGAGCGGCAGCAGACCAGCTTATTAATGAAGATACATGCGCGGCTTGCACCGCTTTAGTAAGCAGCTGCGTGCCAAATGCCATTGAAGGTAGGTAGTCACAGAATAGAAAAACCGGGCGCTCTCGCTCTTCCCGATACACTTTAGTGTGAGTTTTACCCGTGCGCGCAGTAACGCGCCAATCAATAGCGCGAATATCATCACCGGGCTGATAATGCCGGGCCTCATCAAACTCCATGCCTCGGCCTTTGTGCTTGGTGAGATAACTTCCAGCAAGTTTAGCTTGTGGCATACGTTTAGGCGCCAAACTAAACAACTTAGCTAACTGCTGGTAGCGTAATAATTCTGCTGTAGACAACGAGACGCCATTACTTTGCAGCTTGTCTAGCTGCGCTTGTACATTCACCATAACTTAAGGGACTGCGACAGTTGCAACAATCTTATCAAGTACGTCGTTAATCGTTACGCCTTCAGCCTCGGCTTGATATGACAGAATAATGCGGTGGCGAAGCACGTTGTGAACCACAGCTTGAATATCATCAGGACCAACAAAGTCTCTGCCGCTAAGCCATGCGTGAGCGCGTGCACAGCGATCTAGACTGATGGTTGCTCGAGGGCTTGTTCCCATCGCTATCCACTGGCCTAATTCCGCGTCAAAATTTGCAGGCTGACGTGTGGCCATAATCAATTGAACTAAATACTGTTCTAACTCAGGCGCCATATACAAAGACAACGCTTCTTTACGCGACGTAAAAATATCGTCTTGAGTTAGCGTTGGTGGCGTAACAGGCGGTTCTGAGAGGGCTTCACCTCGCGTTAAACGCAATATCTCTAATTCTGTCTCGGCGCCAGGATAATCGATGTCCACGTGCATTAAGAATCGGTCTAGCTGTGCTTCAGGTAGTGGATAAGTTCCTTCCTGTTCTAGCGGGTTTTGCGTTGCCATTACTAAAAATAGCGGAGGAAGAGGGTAGGTTTTACTGCCTACCGTAATTTGACGTTCCGCCATGGCCTCAAGCAAAGCCGATTGCACTTTTGCTGGTGCGCGGTTGATTTCGTCGGCTAGCACTAAGTTATGAAAAAGCGGCCCTTTTTGAAAAACAAACTCACCGGTTTCGGGACGGTATATGTCTGTACCGGTTAAGTCGGCAGGCAAAAGGTCTGGGGTAAATTGTACGCGATGAAAGTCGCCGTCAATACCGTTAGCAAGTGCATTGATTGCGCGTGTTTTTGCAAGCCCTGGAGGACCTTCTACCAGAAGGTGGCCGTCGGCCAAAAGAGCGATTAGAAGGCTTTTGGTTAACGCATGCTGACCGATAATCTGTTGGTCTAAATAAGCGTGTAACTGTTGAAATTGCGCTGCTGCCATAATGCAAAATTTCCGTTTGAGTTCTCGTTATCAGGAAGTGTCATTTGAACGATAGATTTATTAAATATCTTATAAAGTGATCGCTTAGCTAAAAAGTAAATTACATATTAATTTAGATAGCTCTAGCCCGTCACAATGACACAAAACAGACTTTCATTTCCATATAAGGTTCATTCTATCTTTCTTCAAGTCGTCAAACAGTAATAAAAATGCGATATGCGGTTGGATGCAAAGCAAGCTTTTTAAATTTCGATAGCATAAAACGGTCAAAATTTGTAAACAGGGCAAACTTTAGTTTCATTTATGTTGTCCTTAACCCTGCATTATTTGCTATTTTGTTCATTGTTTGTAAAAATCGGGTTTATTACAGGTCAGACCACTTTGGGGCGATAAGCTCAAACGGAAGTCGGTCATTAATTTAGGTGCATTATGGCAACAAAACAATCAGTTACTACCCGAGAGGGTGATCGCATCGCCATTGTCGCGGGGTTGCGTACTCCGTTTGCGAAAATGGCTACATATTTCCACGGTGTTCCGGCTGTTGATCTAGGTAAAATGGTCGTAAACGAACTTCTCGTTCGCCATGGTGTTCAAAAAGAGTGGGTTGACCAGGTTGTCTACGGTCAAGTAGTACAAATGCCTGAAGCGCCTAATATTGCGCGCGAAATCGTGCTTGGCACAGGCATGAATATTCATACCGACGCTTACAGCGTATCTCGCGCATGTGCGACGAGTTTTCAATCTACGGTTAACATCGCAGAAAGCATGATGGCTGGTACGGTACAAGTAGGTATTGCTGGTGGTGCTGATTCAACGTCGGTATCACCTATTGGGGTTTCTAAGAACCTTGCGCGTGCGCTGGTTGATTTACAGAAAACCAAGACCCTTGGCCAAAAGCTAAACATCTTCAAGCGTTTAAGCTTAAAAGACTTAGCGCCAGTACCTCCTGCTGTAGCTGAGTACTCTACCGGTTTGTCGATGGGACAGACAGCAGAGCAAATGGCGAAAACGCATCAAATTTCTCGTGAAGAACAAGACAAACTTGCACATCGCTCGCACAGTCTAGCTGCTGAAAGCTGGGAAGCAGGCAAGCTGTCTAGCGAAGTGATGACCGCTTATGCTGAACCGTATAAAGGTGCGCTTGAGCGCGATAACAACGTACGTTTCGATTCTAAGCTTGAAGGCTACGCGAAACTTCGCCCAGTATTCGATAAAAAGTACGGCTCGGTAACTGCTGCAAACGCTACACCGCTTACTGACGGTGCTTCTGCAGTGCTTATGATGACAGAAAGCCGAGCGAAAGAGCTAGGTTATACGCCGCTTGGTTACATTAAGAGCTACGCGTTCTCGGCAATCGACGTGTGGGAAGACATGCTAATGGGGCCGTCGTACGCGACACCTATTGCGCTAGACCGCGCAGGCATGACCCTAAACGACTTAACGCTAATTGAAATGCACGAAGCGTTCGCGGCGCAAACCTTGGCAAACGTTAAAATGTTTGCAAGTGACAAGTTCGCCAAAGAGAAACTAGGCCGCGACAAAGCGACGGGCGAAATTGATATGGACAAATTCAACGTGATGGGTAGTTCAATTGCCTATGGTCACCCGTTTGCTGCAACCGGTACACGTATGATCACGCAAATGCTTAACGAACTAAATCGTCGTGGCGGTGGTACAGGTCTATTGACTGCATGTGCTGCGGGTGGTCTTGGTGCCGCAATGATTGTGGAGACAGAATAATATGAGTCAGGAACAAGATATGACAAATGAAGTTCAGCCAACATCAGGCGCCTTTACGTTAACCAAGCAAGATAATGGCGTTGCTATTCTTAGCATGGACGTACCTGGCGAGAGCATGAATACGCTTAAAGCTGAATTTGGCGATGAAATATCTGCCGTGCTTGATGATATTGAACGCGACAGCAGCATTAAAGGTGTTGTATTAACGAGTGGCAAGCCAAGCTCATTCGTAGCAGGTGCCGATATCACCATGCTAGCAGCGTGTAAAACAGCGGAAGATGCCACAACCATAGCCGCTGGCGGTCAAGCCATTTTCGATAGAATTGAGAACATGAAGGCTACCTTTGTTGCGGCTATTCACGGCCCAGCGTTAGGCGGTGGTTTAGAGCTAGCATTAGCGTGTCACTACCGTGTATGTACCGATTCACCTAGCACTCAGGTAGGTCTACCGGAAGTGCAGCTTGGCTTGTTGCCAGGCAGTGGTGGTACTCAGCGCCTTCCTCGCCTAATTGGCATTCAGCAAGCGATGAAAATGATGCTTACTGGGTCTCCAGCACGCGCTAAGCAAGCTAAAAAGTACGGTATTGTAGATGATGTGGTACCTCACAGTGTTTTGTTGAAGGTAGCTGAACAGTTTGCGCTTAAACGCAAACCAGAAAGGGAAGCGCCGCAAAAGAGTGTGATGGACAAAGTGTTAGAGAAGACCGGCCCGGGCCGTAACATGATGTTCAAAAAAGCGCGCGAAGCGACATTTGCCAAAACCAAAGGTAATTATCCAGCGCCAGGTTACATTATTGATGTGATTGAAACGGGCATAAACGAAGGGATGAAAGCGGGGCTAAAAGCCGAAGCTGAAGCCTTTGGTAAGCTTGTTATGACGCCGGAATCTTTCCAGTTACGTCAGATTTTCTTCGCTACGACAGAAATGAAGAAAGAAAACGGCGTTGAAGGTGTTAAACCTGAAAAAATGAAGAAAGTCGGTGTGCTTGGCGGTGGTTTAATGGGTGGTGGTATCGCCTATGTAACGTCGACCAAAGCCGGTGTACCTGTCCGTATTAAAGACGTGCGTGCTGAAGGCATTGCCAATGCGATGAAATATAGCTATGACATCTTAAACAAAAAGGTGAAGAAGCGTTTCATGCGCAATAGTGAAATGCAGAAACAGTTAGCGCTTCTTACCGGTACGCTAGATTATAGTGGCTACCAAGATGCTGATATCGTGGTTGAGGCGGTTTTTGAAGATTTAGATCTTAAGCAAAAAATGGTGGCGGATATTGAAGAGAACTGCAAAGAAAGCACGATCTTCGCGTCCAATACGTCGTCTATTCCTATTACACAAATTGCAGCTAAGGCAGCACGTCCTGAAAACGTGATTGGTCTGCATTACTTCTCGCCAGTAGACAAAATGCCATTGGCCGAAGTAATTGCTCACGATAAAACGTCTGACCAAGTCATTTCATCGACGGTTGAATTTGCTAAAAAGCAAGGCAAAACACCGGTTGTTGTTAAAGACGGTGCGGGTTTCTACGTAAACCGTATTTTGGCACCTTACATGAATGAAGCGGCAAACCTTATTCTTGACGGTGAGCCTATTGAGCATATCGATAAATCGTTGGTTAAGTTCGGTTTCCCTGTAGGTCCTGTGAAACTACTTGATGAAGTGGGCATTGACGTTGGCACCAAGATCATCCCATTTCTTGTAGAGGCATTCGGCGAGCGCTTCACTGCGCCAAGTGCTTTCGATAAAGTACTTGCAGACGGCAGAAAGGGTAAGAAAAACCAAAAAGGGTTTTATTCTTATGAAGGCAAAAAATCAGGTAAAGAAGTGGACGAGTCAATCTACGAACTACTGGGTCTTTCACCTTCTGCTAAGTTAAGCGAAAAAGAAGTTGCTGAACGCTGTGTATTAATGATGCTTAATGAAGCAGCGCGCTGTTTAGACGAAGGCGTTATCCGTAATGCCCGCGACGGCGACATTGGCGCTATCTTCGGTATTGGTTTCCCTCCATTCTTAGGCGGCCCGTTCCGCTATATGGATACACTGGGAATTAAACACGTTGTTGCTCGTTTAAACCATTATGCTACTGCTGTAGGTGATAAATTTGCACCTGCTGAAGTGTTAGTAAAAATGGCAGAAAACGATCAAAAGTTTTACAGCTAAGTTTATAAAATGTTAAAAGCCGGGCATTGCCCGGTTTTTTTATGTCGTGCGCCGGGCATGGCGCGTAGTGCGAAAGCACTGTCCGACTCATTGTGGTGGTGAGTCGATGACTTGGAGGT
>NZ_JAYMEU010000046.1:0-21583 GCF_037029575.1 Alteromonas sp. CH_MED4-4
CCCACCTCCGCAGCCATTTATTGGTGTGGTCTACAGAGGATTATGTCTTTTTAGAGGGGAAAATCCCTAGAACCCCAAAATGCGCTCTCAGTTTTTATAGGCGCATTTATATATAGTGCTGTTGCACTTACTGCAATGACTCAGGCGTTCTTCGATGAAGCGGGATTGTTCATTTTATTCTGTCTGACCTGTGTGGCTTTCATCATTGTTATCTTAACGTTTATACGTTGGGTAGACAGCGTAGCACGCTTAGGGCGCGTAGGCTCAACACTACTGAAAGTGGAGCACGCAACAACTCGTGCCATTAAAAACAGAATTGATATGCCTTGCTTGGGCGCAGTCCCACAGGGACAAGTAAAAGAGCAGGGGGCTCACGCTATTTTTACCGAGCAAGTAGGCTACATTCAGTTAATAGATATTGCAAAACTACAGCGCTGGGCTGAAAGTAATGACTGTTTTATAAATGTTGCCATGCTGCCGGGTGAGTTTGTGACACCAGAGCGCCCCATAGCCTACGTTAATAAAGATGAACAAACCAAGGATGTAATTAGCGCGTTCACTATTGGAGAAGCCCGCTCCTTTGAGGCAGACCCGCGCTTCGGCTTTATCGTACTGGCTGAGATAGCATCAAGAGCGTTGTCGCCATCCGTCAATGATCACGGTACGGCAATAAATACTATTAGCATCATTACACGATTAATGCTTATGTGGCGAAAGCAATTCGAAGACAGCCCGAAAACACAAAAGGAAAAAAAGAGCGAGACTGCAAAGTATGATCGTATTTCTGTGCCTGAGTTGAACGTTGCCGACCTATACGACGACGCATACACATCTATAGCGCGAGATGGTGGCGCCAATATAGAAGTCGCTATAAGAATTCAAAAGTCGTTAACCACCCTAAAGACATGCTTCAATAACCTAAACGATGATTTTAAATCAGAGGCGATACGCATGGCAGAGCACAGTTTTGAGAGAAATAAGTTATTGATGAACTATGACAATGATATAGAGCGAGTAAAGCACTTCCATCAAATCCTTAAAGAGGACTGATATATCTGGTCAGTAAAATGCGAAAGCCAGCTAAATGGTACGCTTCACTTAGCTGGCTATTTAAAGAACAGTTAAATAATAATGGTGATCTAGGCTTGTTACATATACTTATCGATAAGTTTAGCTAAGCTTTTGCCATGCTTTCATCGAACCTTCCATCACATCCACAGTTTTTATACCTGCTTGTCTAAGAACGCTGGCCGCTGTCGTGGCCCTGACACCCGACCCACAATAAACTGTGTACCTAACGTTTTTGTCAAAACCTCCAATTGATGAACTAAGATGACCCAGATAAACATGCGTCGACCCATTAATTGCCACACTGTCACGTTCATCTTGTTTTCGAACGTCCAATAAAACCCAGTCACTGCTATTACTATCAAAGTGTACTTTAACGGCTTTTGCACTGGTGAGACTTAAGGAACACAATCCTTTATCGACGTTAGCGTCACCAGTTAATACAGGCACATTGATAATATAGCCATTAACGTTATTAAAACCCATCCGACGTAGCTGCAACACTGTTGAACTGGCGTGTTCACCACTATTAGCGACTACAATGATCTTGTCGTTATCCTTTAGAAACCAACCTGCATATGATGAAACCAAACCTTCACCAAAGAACAAACTGCCATCTATATGAGTGCTACAAAACTCATCTTTAGTCCTTACATCTATTATCTTTATTTCATTGTTATAACATTGATTTGAAAGTTCAAAAGGATCGAAATTACCAATGAAAGCAGGAGAGGTGATATCTATAGTACAAAGCTCACCTTTAACGTTGCATTTTTCCATTTTTTCGAAGTAGGGCGCATAGTAATGTGTTTCCTGTACCTTTTCTTCAATGAAGCGTTGCTTGTCTTTGATTGAGAACTTGGGGTTATTCCTACGCTCATATCCGATAGTCGAGAACTCTCTGTCTGCCATACCTCCACCACAAACTGAACCTGCACCATGCGCTGGATAAATAACAGCCGATTCGGGTAAGCGTGACAACTTCTGAAGACTTTCGAATAAGCGTCCCGCCATTTCATGTTCTTCATTAGGATAAAAGTCAGTTCTACCTACATCATTTACAAATAATGTATCGCCGGTGAACACCGCAATAACTTCGTCGCTTATAGCAGTATCAGATACGGCTAGACAGATACTGTCTTTAGTATGACCAGGCGTTTCTAATACGGATACAAGTAAATCTCCAACGTTGAATTTATCACCATCACTGGTGTAAGAAGCATATTCAACATTTTCGTCAGCGTTCGGCCCGTGATAAACAGGTATATCAAGACGCTGTGCCAACGCTGCAGCGCCTGATATAAAATCTTCGTTACGGTGGGTCTCAAATATGCAGTCTATTTTTACATTAAGACTTGTTGCAGCATCGATATACGTGGATATATCTAATTGTGGGTCAACTACAAACGCAAATTGTCCACTTGAAACCAAATATGACAACTGCGCTAAACCTTCAGCCTTAAAACTTTGAATTTTCATAACTTTCCTTAGCGATGCGTTTACTAGTAGCTAACGCTTTATATGCACAGAAACGTATATACGATCACACGTTCTAGTAATTTGGTTTGCGTTGCCACCAAGACAATAAGGAGTAGCTACGTAATGAAGATTGTGACTGCGATTTCGCATTAGTGATTTGCCACAGTTGAATTACATTCTTTGCATAGCCGTTATGGATAGACGTGCTGCATTGAGAACGCAGGTTTATAAAAAAGCCTTAAATAGCTGTGTATGGTAATTGCGGTGATTAACTTAAACGTCAGGTAATCAAATACCTCTAGTTTAAGAAGAGCATCTAAATAAGCTATGAGCTTAAAACATTTATAGTCATTTGCGGCATAGATAATAGAGATGAAATCACATATTAAATAACGCAGTAAAAAACCAACAAGCAAGATAGAAACATCAATATCAAGAAATCAATGAGCTTTTATAAAATGCTCAGTTGTTTAACCTAATAATAAATGCCTCAAAATAGTTTAACTTTTTTATCAACAAAACGGCGCAAAAACATACCGTGCGCTACGTGAATGAAATTAAAATATCAGGGACATAGTACTGCAGATTTTACGTAGCGCACGATTCAATTTATTACGTCCAAATCAAATTAACTGAGCAGTTTTGAATTAAAAGTGCTGACGTATGTGAGATGTAACCGCACAAACGCCAGTACCGACAATAAGCAAACACAAGCAGCCACGCATAAAAGTTCGTAAGTAATCACAGCCAACAAAACATCCGAATAGAGCGGCATCATCGCCCTAATCGTCCATACACTTAATTACGCATAATGTATATTATGTTAAATAGAATATCAAAGTTGATAGTCAATGAGCCAGATGGAGCCTTGCAAGGAGCTTTACGCTATCCTTCTCGTAATATTTAGGTATTCGTAAGGTTTAATGACAACTAACACAGATAAATAATAGTCCTAATCAGGTTCCTAAAAACATTTATCGGGCTTTAGTCTTCTTTGCTTTAAATAATGAACGCACAGCTTGTATTATTAATTACTAGCTCAAATAACCAAAGGCTTAACGCTGATGAGTTAAATAAAGGAAACTAATTATTTCTAAGATAAGACGACTAGCTGTAAGGTTAAGGTTTTTCTAACATTTAGCGTTAAATGTAATATTTACGGCCGCTAAATCCTATTTATTAATTGCTCTTTATTTTAAACATCATCAATTATTTATACTTCTTATTAAATTAAACTTTGAGCATGAAGGCCGTTCGTTGTTTTAAAGTTGGGTGGCGTGGATAGCACGTAGAATTAAAAATAATCGACGCGATGTTTATTGAATTCATATCTGCGTAGACGTCGTTTATTCGGCAACGTACTGTATCGAAGTTTTATTATCGTCGTACCGTAGTCGCCATTAGATAGGCGCTCTATGAAAAGCATATAAAAAGCAAAGGTAATAACTACTAGGTTATCGCCTATCCCACTTTTGTAATGCCTACTTTTACCTCTAACTCATTTGGTTTTGAAAAGTGTGCGCCTAAGCAGTAAACATGTCGGAAGTAAATCATTGTGAAGTAATTCTTTAATGTATAAATTTTTAGGGTGTTTTTTCATTACTTTTCAGTTTATTTTTCAGGCGTCGCTACGTGAAATCTGAGCGCGCATTCGGGGTATTGCTTTGCAGATTTCACGTAGCGCACGATTTAAATTGTACAAAAAAAGGACTCTCTCAGCAGGCCACAAGCCTTATCTAGCGATATGGTTTGGAATAATTACGTGATAGGCCAGCAATCGACGGCATTGAAGCACTCAAACTGTTTATATATACAGTAATGTGGTAGAGTAGCACTGTACTTGAGATTATAACAGCAAAGCGGTTAGTGAAATGATGAATGGATTAGTGCGTAGCTTCACGCATGATAATTACAGTTATCATGCGTGAATATTGTTATATATCAATAGCTTATCAATTTCTGTTAAATCTAGCATAATAGTAACATTAATGTATTCACCAGGTTGCTCAATGCCCTCAAAAACTAATAGCTCATACTTGCTCACAACTCAATTAGTTAACAGCAACAGTGATAGCAGCTCACAGCCACAAGACTCAATTAGCGTGACGGTTCCAGCTTTTGGTATCGAGTACTCTCGTGGTAAGCAGCACACGTCAGGTTCTGACGACCTAACAACAAGTCAATGTTCATCTTCTGATAAAAACGTTGAAAGCTATTATCAAGATATTTTTACCAAGCTTCCATACAATACACAACGGGCATACATTAGTGACTACAATGAGTTCGCAATTTTTTGTAAGCAAGCTGGATTAAGTGGCTTTAAGAACAACTTCGAACACAATGAGATCTGCATTAAACAATATGTCGAAGCGTTGTGCCGTTCTCCCCTAGCCTATAGAACCATTAAACGTCGGTTATCTGCCCTTAGTAAATTTTTAGGCGTGGCTAAATTGCCAAACCCAATTATTAGATCAGCGTATCTAAGAGACTTTGTCCGTTTATCGCTTATAGAGAATAGAAAGTTTCGCTTGTCTCACAAACAAGCGGTTCCGCTTACGATAGATATGCTTGAACAAATAAACAATGCAATTATTCCTGATTCTTTATTAGAGCTCCGCGACCTTGCAATCATTAACCTGATGTTTGATGCATTGCTTCGCGCTGATGAATTAGTTCGAGTTTGCATCGAGGATATATCTGCGCGTAATAACACGCTGTTGGTTGTTTCTTCGAAAAGCGACCAGTCTGGTCAGGGTCAATATCGCTATATTTCTTCCAGCACTATATCAATGGTTCAAGAGTATATTAACGAAGCTAATCTTGACCCAAAAACTAAAGCAACGCGCCTTTCTTCAGATTTACGTGGCCTGCACAAAGGCGTTTTGTTTAGACGACTAACAAACCATAAAACAGCACTTTTGCCATTTGATGAGAACATTCCCAGCCATAAGGCAAATGTACTTAACTATTCGAGTGTCTATCGGATTTGGCAACGCATTGCTCAACGCGCAGTTATTAGCGAAAACATTACCCCTCACAGCGGTCGTGTTGGTGGTGCAGTTTCTCTAGCCGAAGATGGCGCATCTTTACCCGAGCTTCAACTGGCTGGAGGTTGGCAATCACCGGAAATGCCTGGGCATTATACAAAACAGGCTAACGTAAAGCGTGGTGGAATGGCAAAATTGTCGGCAAAACGGAAAAGATAATGTTCATTAAATACAGTGACTTAATTAATGCAGAGTTACGCATAACCATCGACATCAGTAACAATGTCTAACTCACCTACTCTCTTCATTCTTTTACCAATCTGAAACTGTATTACCCTCGTATCAAAAGGTAAATTTGCCCTAAACCTATATTAATGAATAGTTTTTCTAAGTTGGCAAACATTCAAGTAAAAGGAGTGATATATGAGTAGCGGTATTGATACAAAGCATGGAAAATTACTCGCGGAAATGGTGGTTCCCTCGTCGTCATGGAATGTCCAACCCGAGAAGCAAGACCCATTCAAGTCACAAGAAGCAGCACTAGATTATTTAAACTCAAATAATGAGCCGTTATATCTCCACGTGCCATTAGCTCAATCTGATGATTACGTGAGAATCTGCGTAACTTCACGAGGCGATGATGTTGTTTTTACGATAAAAGATATCAATAACGGTGGTGAAACTTCATTGCATTATTCGCACATTAAAAATTTAGATAGCACAATTAGAACCTTAGTATCAGAATGTTGTGACCAGAAAATCAAAGCCCTATAAATTAGGGCTTTCTTTCCGCCTATAAACCACAAATTGCACTACCAAAGAATGCTAATCCACGTAAAGCCGGCCATCATTAAGCTAATGAACACTGCTGCCGAGCCGATATCTTTAGCACGCCCTATTAACAAATGGATGTCTGTACTGACATGATCACAGAGTTTCTCAATAGCGGTGTTGAGTAGCTCAGTGATAAGCACTATCAGTAAAGATATCACCAGCAATATACGTTCTACATGCGTAACGTCGATGAAAAACGCTACAGGTGTCATTATCAATATTGCGAAAATTTCTTGTCTGACCGCTGCTTCACTTAAAAAGGCTGCTCGAAGCCCCTTAAGTGAATAGTAAGTGGCATAGAGTACGCGTAAAATACCTGTCCGTTTCGTTTTCATGATAAGTAATTTTAAGATTAGTTACAGCCTTTCAAAACGTAACTGACCTTCGTTACATCTACATGACGGCGAAGGTATTTATCGTGAATATTTAAAGCATTTTCGACGCTAATCGCCGCATTAATTTATACTTTCACAGCTAGCACGTCTGTTTTAACACCATGTAGTACTGCATTGGCCGTTGACCCAAGTAGCAAACGAAGACCGCTCTGGCCATGGGTGCCGACAACAATGAGATCTGCATTAATCTTTTCGGCCATATGGTGAATCTCATCAGCAGGAGAACCTATCTCTACATTGATGTGGCTGTAAGGTATATCATGTTTTGCGGCAACGTCTTTTAATTGTCTTAATGCCTGCTCTCTTACTTCCTCTGAAAAATCCCGTTCTAAAAATAGTCCGTAAGGCTCTACATTGGTTTGTGGATAAGCAACATACAGGAGGTGAATTTTGTGACTATTGCCCGCTATTGCAATGGCTTTCTCCACCACTAATTCGTAGTCAGAATAAATATCTATAGGTACTAAAATTGTCTCGTAACCTTGCATTGTGGCTGTCCTCAATTTTTGTTAGGTAGCAGTGCTTTTCTACCATACCGTTAACTAATTCCATTAAATAGTAGTGCTATACAAATAATTATTCTTTGAGCTAGGTCAATGATTAGTCTGCAGCCTCATTCATAATCAGTGTATACACATTAGTTCTAGCGAACGTTACGCATCTTTACCGTAAAAGAAAGAGGGAAATGAGTATGAAAACGGCAATAATTGTTATAGCAACGCTTCTCCTTTTCGCCTGTGACCAGGGCGCGCAGTCACCTCGCGGCTTTAGCTTGCCCGAAGGCAATATGGAAAAAGGCTATTTGGTATTTAAAAAGTATCAGTGCCAAGACTGTCACAGAATTGCAGGAGAAAAAGAGTCCGACAATGCGCAATACCTAGTCGCGAAGCCTATTCCGCTGGGAGGTAGCAGTGGAAGAATTAAAACTTATGCAGAGTTGGTGACAAGTATTATTAACCCATCACACAAACTTACTCCTCGACAGCCTGCCAGTTTCACCAGCGAAGACGGTGTGTCATTAATGCGAGTTGTAAACGACGAGCTAACCGTTTCCGAACTAATAGATTTAGTGGCGTATCTTCAGCCTAAATATAAAGTAACACCCTACAGGACTAGTGATTACCGCCTCTATCAACTGCGTATTCCAAGCGAGCAATCTAAAGATTAACTCGCAGTTTTAGGCATTAAAAATCGTTAAGCGTGACTCCACAATCGGTATTTGATTAGGAGTCACGGCTTAGTTTTTTTAAGATACCGCTTTCGTTTCTTGCTCTATTTCTGCCAATAAACTACAAGGCATAAAGCTTTCAGAATTTGCTTCTTTTAAGTGTAATTTAAATCTATCGGGAACGTCGTCGGTTAAGAAACTTCCTGTTTTAACTAACGGGAAAATTTCGTCGTAACGCGCAATATTACACTGATCTACTCGCCTAAATATATGGGTACGATTTAGTTCGCTAGTTCTCACATGTCCTGTAGAAGACAAGATATCCATCAGCGCATGAATAGTTTTTTTGTGAAAGCGGTACACGCGCTCGTACTTGTCTTCAACGTTTAAGCCCTTGGCAAGCTTGGGGTCTTGCGTTGCTACACCGGTCGGACATTTATTCGTATTGCATGACAGCGACTGAACACATCCAAGTGCCAACATCATTCCTCTGGCACTGTTACATAGATCGGCGCCTAAACTTAGATTTTTCGCTAACTGAAAAGCGGTAATGATTTTTCCAGAAGCAATGATTTTAATTTTGTCGCGAATACCAAAACCAGTGAGACAATCGTCAACAAACGCCAAGGCTTCACGCAGAGGAAATCCTATAGAGTTTGTGTACTCAAGGGGTGCGGCGCCGGTACCTCCTTCGCCCCCGTCTACCGTTATAAAATCTGGCGTTACGTCCTTCTCTACCATGGCTTTGCACATGGCAATAAACTCACTTTTTCTACCCAGCGCCAGCTTAATACCCACTGGTTTATATCCACTTAACTTGCGTAACTGACTAATAAAATCAACCATTTCTAAAGGCGTTGCAAACGCTTTATGTCTAGGGGGAGAATCAACTTGAGTTCCAGGCTCAACCCCTCTTATTTTAGCTATTTCAGGGGTATTTTTATACGCAGGTAAAATACCACCATGTCCAGGCTTAGCGCCCTGGCTTAGCTTTATTTCTATCATTTTTACATTGTCGAGTTTGGCTTTTTCTTCAAAAAGAACAGGATCGAAACCGCCATCTTTACTTCTACAACCAAAGTATCCCGTACCAATTTGCCAAACGATATCGCCACCATTTTCGAGGTGATATGGGGTTAGACCACCCTCACCTGTGTTATGGTAAAACCCGCCTTTTGCAGCACCTTTATTTAGCGCCAAAATGGCATTTTTTGACAAGCTTCCAAAGCTCATTGCGCTTATGTTAAGTATGCTTGCACGATACGGCTTTTTGCAATGAGGGCCACCTACCGTCACTCGGGGATCTTCATCCATGTCTTCCACTTCGCGAGCAGATAAAGAATGGCCAATCCACTCATAGCCATCTTTATACGTATCTAGCTGAGTACCGAAGGGAACAGTTTCTCTACTGTTTTTCGCACGTTGATAAACAATCGAACGAAACATGCGGGAAATAGGTGCTCCGCCAGTATCGGTTTCTATGATGTATTGCTGGATGTAGGGCCTTAGTCCCTCGACGGTCCATCGTACCCTGCCAATTAATGGAAAGTTCTTTAAAATGGCATGTTTTGTTTGGAAGGCATCATATAGACCAAAAATGAGTAGCGTGACTGATAAAAGTAAAAACCACCACACGGGCGCCCACAATACGCCAATCACCACATTGAAAGCGACCAGCAAGGTTAGCACAGTTAGAATTGTTAAACGCATTCAAAGTCCTTCTTTATTTTTGGTCATATCAAAACAAAATAATATGCCTACAACCCTGTTCAATACACCTGAAATCGGGAACTAGATTTACTTTAGCGGTAAATGACTGATTTAGGGGTTAAATATACTGAGCCGGCTTTTAGCCCAATTTGGTTACGCGTTACCAAAGTATGCAATTACAATGCTTTTTTAGCTGCGAAAACAAGCCATTACATGCTAGTCTAAAACCTTTCAATTAGCGAGTTGAGAGAGCGATTTGTAGCTATCACTGGTTAATAGATGATGTGACCTAAACAAAGGTAACGGATTTTACGTTCAACATTTTCTGAAAGGTAATTCATGGAGTATGCATTTCTTCTTTTCGCATTTGTTTGCGGCTTAACGGTTAAACTTATTGGCATTCCTCCTTTAGTTGGCTACTTGGTAGCTGGCTTTTTATTAAATTTTGCAGGCTACACGCTTACTGAAGATTTAACCCAAATAGCCAATTTGGGCATCACCATTATGCTTTTTACCATTGGTCTGAAACTTAACATCCGCGATTTGAGTCGTCGAGAAGTTTGGGCGGGAAGCGTTTCACATACCTTAGTATGGGTGGGCGTTATTACCTGTTGCGTCTATGCGATTGGTGCGGTTGCTGCAAATTTCGTTGATGGGCTTACATGGAAAAGCGCTGCGCTTATCGCTTTTGCCCTTAGTTTCAGTAGCACAGTCTGCGTGGTTAAAGTATTAGAAGAAAGTGGCGAAAGTAAAACCCGCCACGGCCGCCTTGCCATTGGCATTTTGGTCATGCAAGACGTTTTTGCTGTTATCTTCCTTGTTGCAGCAACTGGAAAGCTCCCCTCTGTGTGGGCGCTTGCGTTGTTGGCCTTATTCCCAGCAATGCCAATCATAAACAAAATGATTAATAAGTCGGGCCACGGTGAACTGCTTCCGCTTACTGGCTTTATCCTCGCCTTAGGTGGCTATCACTTGTTTGAGCTGGTTAACATTAAAGGCGATCTTGGGGCACTAATCTTTGGAATCATGTTAGCCCAACATGAAAAGGCTTCGGAGCTAGCGAAGTCGCTGCTTTGTTTTAAGGATCTCTTCTTAATCGGCTTCTTCCTTACTATCGGTCTTACCGCCCTTCCCGATCTTAGTATGATTGTCCTAGCTATCGTGTTCTGCTTATTTATACCGTTAAAAGCAGCACTCTTTTTCGGCTTATTTACGTCACTTCGCCTTCGCGGTCGCACGGCTTACTTGAGCAGCTTGGTGCTTTCAAATTACAGTGAATTTGGCCTTATTGTTGGCGCACTAGCCGTTTCATTAGGTTTATTGGCAAACTCTTGGTTAGTGGTGATTGCTTTAGCCGTATCTATTTCATTCGTTATCACCAGCGTGCTCTATCGCAATTCCCATTCTCAATATCACAATCATAAACACACCATTAAACGTTTTGAGAAAAACGAGCGCTTAAAAGAAGACATTTATCCTACTCTCCACAACGCGGAGTTTTTAGTGTTGGGGATGGGACGAGTTGGTCGCGGTGCCTTCAATGCGTTATCTAAATTAAGTGATGTGAGCGTATGGGGAATGGACGCCGACCGAGTAAAAGTAAAAGAGTTATCAGACGAAGGCTTAAACGTAATATGCGGCGACGGTGAAGACGTCGATTTGTGGGATAATTTAGATATCAAACAGATTCAGCTTGTTTTGCTTGCTCTGCCTTCTATCCAGGACTCAATAAACATCACACGTCAGCTTAAAAACGCGGGCTATGTTGGAAAAGTCGCAGCCATTGCACGCTATGAGGATGAAGTGTCACATCTATTAGAAAATGGTGTAGATAAAGTCTTCAACTTCTTTACCGAAGCAGGGCTTGGTTTTGCTGAAGAAAGTCTTGCTTATGCGCATGCACAACAGTAATGCTGTTCTAAATGCGAACAATGGATGAATTGAGAAACGTTATCGTTTGTAAACAACTGTTTTACAAAGACTTTTTTGACATGCAGTCAAATTTAGACTAAACTTCACGCAAATACGTTAATAGGGTTTACACAATGCAAGGTGATAAACAAGTTGTTGCAAAATTGAACGAAGTACTGACAAGTGAACTTACTTCGATAAATCAATACTTTCTGCACGCTCGTATGTTCAAAAACTGGGGTTTTTCTGAACTTAACGAAAAGAATTATAAAAAGTCTATCAAGGACATGAAGCAAGCGGACGATCTTATCGAGCGCATTTTATTCCTTGAGGGCCTTCCTAATCTTCAAGCGTTAGGCAAGCTTTATATCGGTGAAGATACCGTTGAAATGCTGTCATGTGATGCGCGTTTTCAAAAAGAACAGCTTCCACTACTTCGTGAAGCTATCGCGCTGTGTGAAGAAAAGCAGGATTATGTTTCTCGTGATTTGCTTGAAGACCTTCTTGAATACGAAGAAGAGCACCTAGACTGGATTGAAACGCAAGAATACCAAATTGATGCTATGGGTATAGAGAACTACCTACAAGCGCAAGTAATGGGAGATGACTAATGAAAGGTAACCAAGCAATCATCAATGGCTTAAACGAACTACTCTCTTATGAGTTAGCCGCCATGGATCAGTATTTCATTCACTCTCAGATGTATCTTGATTGGGGTTTGAATAAACTTTATGAACGCATCGATCATGAATTTGATGACGAGCGTGGACATGCAACTAAGCTAATAGAACGCATGCTGTTTTTAGAAGGTACGCCTGACATGACGAAGCGCACAGGCTTCAAAGTGGGTAAAGATGTACCTGAAATGCTTGAAAGCGATTTACGTGTTGAATATGAAGTTGATGCAAAGTTACGTGAAGTTATTGCGCTTTGTGAAACCGAAAAAGACTATGTTACTCGTGACATGCTAATTGTACTACTAGACGATACAGAGATGGATCACGCACACTGGCTAGAGCAGCAGCTTGGCCTTATTAAGCGACTAGGTATTCAAAACTACCTTCAGTCGCAAATGTAAGAAATAGCGTTCACGCTACAATTTACAGGTAATTAATAAAAGGCCGCTCTTAAATAAAGAGCGGCCTTTTTTGCTTGTTTACTCCCCTTTCTTTAGGGAGAGTCTTATTGCTTTTAATACAGTTACTGCTGTGTAACAAAATACAAATAGCTGGGGCTTTCTTTATCTTTAATATTTAGACGTAGCTGCCATTTCATCACTGGCTCACTACAGCTACCTAACATAAACCAACCTGACCACTTTCCTTCCCCGTCGTTATCTAACAGCACGGGAATTTTGCCCATATACATGTTTACCCCCTCAATCCATGCGCTCTCTATTTCCTCTCCCTCAGGAACTAAGAGCTTAACCGTTACTGACTCTTCGGCTTCAGGCATGGCTGAAAAAGTGGCAATTGCTAACCTGTCATCAATTAAGAATTCGCAAGTTTCATTGACAAAGTTGCAGCTGTTTCCTATTCCATTAACTACGCTCGTGTCTTTTAACACCGATGACTGGAATTTATGTGCAAGGTATACACACACGGCCACAATAATAATAGCCACTAATGGAAGCTGGGAATGTAAAATTTTTGATCGTTTATTGTTATCGTTATTTAGCATTTCTTAAATTTTGTGTATTTCTTCATTGACGGAGATCAAGCTTAGGTAGTTTATGGTATCTTTTTGTAATTAAAAACCTTATCATCCGCGTACCAACTGGCTTGGAGACAATAATTATTACTCTTTCCGAGCTCGGTGTGAAGCGTTATTCCTTAGCTGATACACGTCTCGACCGCACTATTCCGGCAGTTGGAGACCATAGTTCATTTGAAGTGGAAGATTCATTAAAATGAGTGAAATAAGCCAAGCACAACCTGACTACAATTATAAAGTAGTTAGGCAATTTACCATCATGACCATAGTCTGGGGTATCATTGGTATGGGCCTAGGGGTATTTATTGCCGCGCAGTTATTTGCACCTATGCTTAACTTTGACACACCATGGCTAACATTCTCACGTTTGCGTCCGTTGCACACTAACGCCGTTATTTTTGCCTTCGGCGGCTGTGCGCTATTTGCAACGTCATACTACATCGTTCAGCGTACCTGCCAGGTAAGACTGTTCAGTGACAAACTTGCCGCATTTACCTTTTGGGGTTGGCAAGCCGTTATTGTTTTAGCTGTAATTACCCTACCTATGGGTTTAACCAGCACAAAAGAATACGCTGAACTAGAATGGCCAATTGATATTCTTTTGGCACTGGTTTGGATCGCTTATATCATTAACTTTTTCGGAACCCTAGTAATCCGTAAAGTTTCGCACATTTATGTTGCAAACTGGTTCTTAGGCGCGTTCATGTTAACTGTTGCAGTTCTTCATATTGGTAACAGCATGGCTATTCCGGTATCTTTCACTAAATCGTATTCACTGTATGCAGGCGCAGTAGACGCTATGATGCAGTGGTGGTACGGCCATAACGCGGTAGGCTTTTTCCTAACTGCGGGCTTCCTTGGTATGATGTACTACTTCGTACCTAAGCAAGCTGGTCGCCCGGTTTATTCATACAGACTATCAATTGTTCACTTCTGGGCACTTATCTCTCTGTATATCTGGGCCGGTCCTCACCACCTTCACTACACTGCCCTACCAGACTGGACTCAGTCACTAGGTATGGTGATGTCTATTATCCTATTCGTTCCATCTTGGGGTGGTATGATTAACGGTATTATGACGCTATCTGGCGCGTGGCATAAACTTCGCACCGACCCAGTATTGCGTTTCCTTATTGTTTCATTGTCTTTCTACGGTATGTCTACCTTCGAAGGCCCAATGATGGCAATTAAGACCGTTAATGCACTATCTCACTACACTGACTGGACAATTGGTCACGTACACTCTGGTGCTCTAGGTTGGGTTGCAATGGTTTCAATTGGTTCAATTTACCACTTAATTCCAGTGCTATTCGGTCAGCGCGCTATGTATAGCACCAAGCTAGTTAATGTACACTTCTGGTTAGCAACTATCGGTGTTGTTCTATACATCGTAGCAATGTGGATGTCTGGTGTACTACAGGGTCTAATGTGGCGTGCAGTAAATGCTGACGGTACGTTAACCTATAGCTTTGTTGAGTCATTAGAAGCGTCTAAGCCTTTCTATGTGGTTCGTTTCATTGGTGGTTGTTTCGTGGTAGCAGGTATGCTTGTAATGGCATACAACACATGGAAAACCGTTCGTGCACCTAAAGGCAGTATCGCTGCAGACCCAGCGACTCAGCCAGCGTAGTAAAGGAGACGAATAATGAAAAACGCACATGAGTTAATTGAAAAGAACGTCGGTCTGTTAACGGTACTAATTCTTATCGCTATCAGTTTCGGTGCCATGGTTCAAATTACGCCGTTGATGTTTCAACAGCAAACCATGGAACCGGTAAAAGGCTTACGTCCATATACCGCGCTTGAGCTTGAAGGCCGTGATATCTACATCCGTGAAGGTTGTGTAGGTTGTCACAGCCAGATGATCCGTCCATTCCGCGCCGAAACAGAGCGTTATGGTCACTACAGCGTTGCTGGCGAATCAGTATGGGAGCACCCCTTCCTTTGGGGTTCTAAGCGTACTGGTCCTGATCTAGCACGTGTTGGTGGTCGTTACAGCGACGAATGGCACCGAGTTCACCTGCTTAATCCTCGCAACGTAGTACCAGAGTCGAACATGCCAGGCTTTCCTTGGCTTGCGGAAAACACGCTTGATGGTGAGTTTACAGCTAAAAAAATGGAAGTATTCCGTGGATTTGGCGTTCCGTATACCGACGAAGATATCGCGGGCGCGAAAGCGGCAGTACAGGGTAAAACGGAAATGCAAGCCCTTATTGCTTATCTACAATCTCTTGGCACACATTTGAAATAATATGGACCAGGGAATTGTAGGCAGCATTTTTACTGTCATCGTCTTTGTAAGCTTCATCGGTGTTGTGTGGTGGGCATTTAGCAGCCGCAACAAGAAAAAATTCGATGAAGCGGCAAACCTAGTGTTTGCAGACGAAGAAAAAGAAAAATCAAAAGAAGATTAGCAGGAGTCTCGAACTCATGAGTATGTTTTGGACAATTTGGATTTCAGTGATAACTCTAGGGTTAATCATTGGTTGCTACTTCCTTTTACGCTGGTGCCTTTCTAACAAGACTGGCGTAGCTGAAGGTGAGTCAATGGGCCACAAATTCGATGGTATTGAGGAGTTGAACAATCAACTTCCTCGCTGGTGGACAATTATGTTCTACATGACCATCGTTTGGGGCTTTTTATACCTAGCGCTTTATCCTGGCTTAGGTGCGTTTGAAGGTATTTTGGGTTGGAAGAGCTCTAACCAAAATATTCAATCGCTAGAAGAGTCAGCTCAGGCGCGTATTGATGCTAAAGAGCAAGGCTACCTAGTAGAATATGACCGTGAACTAGATTTCGCTGCCGAGAAGTTCGATCCGATCTTCGAAGCGTATGCACAAGTTCCTGTTGAAGAACTGGCTAAAGACCCAGAAGCAAATAAAGTAGGTCAGCGTTTGTTCCTACAAAATTGCTCTCAGTGTCACGGTTCTGATGCACGAGGTCAAAATGGCGGCTTCCCTAACCTAACGGACAACGACTGGTTGTACGGTGGTTCAGGTGCAAAAATCGTTGAAACTCTTACGCTTGGTCGTAAAGCGGCTATGCCAGCATGGCTAGATGCCATGGGTGAAGACGGTATCGAAGAAGTGGTTAACTACGTACTTAGTTTAAGCGGTCGCGATGTGGACCCTCAGCTTGCAGAAGCAGGTAAAGCTCGTTTCGCAGCGTGTGCGGCTTGTCACGGTATGGACGGTAAAGGTAACCAAGCACTTGGTGCACCAAACCTTACTGACAATATCTGGCTATACGGCGGCAGCCACAGAGCGGTAACAGAAACGCTTACTTACGGTCGTAACGGTGTAATGCCTTCATTCAAGAAAACCTTGGGTGATGACAAAATTCATGTTGTTGCAGCGTATGTATACAGCCTTTCAAATGATTAATGATTTAAATCATTAAATATCTTAAAAAGCCTCGTTACTACGGGGCTTTTTTTATGAGAAAATACAGCGGTATAGAGAGTGCCATGCGAACATTCTTTGTACACTTTTAACATGTCTCGCCAACACTATATTTATCATTATTTGCCGGCTTTACGTGTAGTTGGGGAAGTAAAAATAAATATGTTGTTAGTGAAGTAAATACGAGAAAGATTTCGATGAATAGACCCTGGTATAAAGAGTTCTGGCCCTGGTTTTTAATTGCCGTACCTATCATTACACTCATCATGGGTGGCGTGTTGTTAAACCTTGCTATTAGCACCGAAGATAGCCTGGTGGTGGACGACTACTACAAGGAAGGAAAAGCGATCAATGCCCGTCTGGACAAAGAGGCCATAGCCCGCCGCAAGAATATCACTACCGATTTAACCATTGAAGATGGCAGCATAGCGCTAGAGTTTCATTCAGGTATTCCACAAGAAGGTAATGCGGTTAAACTAAGCTTTTATCACGTAACGCTTGAAGAGCGTGATGTCAGCGTTTTATTAAGCCGCGACGCTAACGGTATTTATCGCGGTTTTGTCGAAGAAGATCTTGATGGTAAATGGCGCGTATCGCTAACCCCTATTGATGATAGCTGGAAAATACAAAATACCATCTATCTGCCCCACTCTGGCAAAATGAAATTCAATCCATAATGGCCAAGCACGACTGTTACCATTGCGGCTTGCCTATTGCGGGCTCAGACGATGGAAAATTTACTACCGTGATATTAGGGCAGCAACGCGACATGTGTTGCCCTGGATGTTTAGCCGTGGCCGAAGCCATCGTAACCAACGGTCTTGAAGACTATTACCAGTTTAGAACCGAACCAGCGCAAAAATCAGACGATGGCATTCTAGAGACACTCGACAAGCTCAAAGTGTATGACGACCCTGCTCTTCAAGAAGAATTCGTTTTTGATGAGGGGCAAGATAAGCAGATTCAATTAACCCTTGAAGGTATCACGTGCGCTGCGTGTGGATGGCTTATCGAAAAGCAGTTGTCAAAAGTAGAAGGGATAAAGCAAGTCGCGGTAAACGTCCAAGAGCGCCGCGCTTTAGTTACTTGGTCACCTTTTCAAATCAAGCTTAGTCAGATTCTTTCTACACTAAAACGCATTGGTTATGTTGGGTCGCCATTTCACCCCGACGAACACGAAGCCAGTTATAAACGCGAACAAAAGACTTTTCTGAAAAAGCTTGGCCTAGCAGGCATTATGACCATGCAGGTGATGATGCTGATGACGGGGCTGTATTTTGACTGGTTTGGCGCTATTGAATTAGAAACCCGACAGTATTTTTACTGGGTTGCCCTTACGCTTACTACACCTGTGGTGCTGTATTCAGGCAGCACTTTTTATGTGGGCGCCGCCAATGCGCTAAGCGCAAGAACGGTTAATATGGATGTACCCGTTACGCTCGCCATATTCGGTACTTACATTGCTGGAATTCGCTCTACAGTATTAGAGCAAGGCGAAGTGTATTTTGAATCTATTTGTATGTTCATTTTCCTGCTGTTACTCAGCCGCTTTTTAGAACATCGTAGCCGTCATCGCGCCGCACAGATCTCTGCCAATATGATGCAGTATGTACCCGTTTCAGCCACCAAATTACTGCCGGATGGCAGCCTAACCGAGTGTCTGGCAAAGCAGTTAAGAATTGACGATGTGGTGCTGGTTAAGCCTGGTGAAACAGTCCCCATTGATGGGGTGGTAACCGACGGCAACGCAGCGGTTGACGAATCTATGCTTACCGGCGAGTTTAACCCCGTGCGTAAGTCGAACAGTAGCCCGGTATACGGCGGCACGGTTTGTCAAGATGGTACGCTAACCATTACGGTTACGCAGACCCTTAAAAATGCGCTGGTAAATCAAATTGTACGACTGCAAGCAAGTGCCATGGCGAGTAAACCTAAAGCAGCGCAGATAGCCGATAATTTTTCTCGCTATTTCGTTACCGCGGTATTGCTGATTTCGGCGTTAACCTATGGCTTTTGGGCGTATCAGGGTAGCGACGAGGCATTTTGGATCACCATATCGGTGCTGGTTGCAACCTGCCCTTGCGCATTAGGGTTGGCTACGCCATCAGCGTTAACCTGCGCTATGGCAAAATTAAACAGACAAGGTATTTTACTAAAACGCGCCGATGCGCTTGAACAAATTACTGA
Source organism: Alteromonas sp. CH_MED4-4 (assembly GCF_037029575.1). NCBI lineage: Bacteria > Pseudomonadati > Pseudomonadota > Gammaproteobacteria > Alteromonadales > Alteromonadaceae > Alteromonas > Alteromonas sp. CH_MED4-4. Next base: position 18,855 of record NZ_JAYMEU010000046.1, read on the forward strand.
CATTGACACCATCGCATTAGACAAAACCGGCACGCTCACAAAAGGCAAATTTACTATTTCAAATGCCTGGTACGCTGACGGTGTGGATAGTAATAGTGCGCTATCAATTGCCCGCGCTTTGGAGTCACGCTCTGAACATCCGATTGCCAAAGCCTTTAGCGACGATATAGCCTTTAGCGACGGTGTAGCCCTAAGCGAGATTTCTGCCTCTAGCGGCAGTGCTGACGCTATCGATAACACGGTACACAAAGTGACTAATTTTACCGTTACGCCAGGAGGTGGTATCAGCGGTGAGATCAATGACACGTTGTTTTCTATGGGATCTGTAGCATTCAGCGTTCACGAATCACAGCTAAAACTCATTGAAGCGTTCCCTTCAGCTAACGTGTTTCTCACGGTTAAGGGGCGTATTATGGCGGCGTATGAAGTAAAGGATTCACTAAGAGAAGATACGCAAGAAACTCTCGATATATTAGCTGCAAGCCATACTCTCGCCGTTTTAAGTGGTGATACACAGCAAAACGTTAATGCGCTTACCGCACCATTGCCAATTTCGACCGCTAAAGGTGGCCTAACACCTGAGCAAAAGTACGAAGCCGTTCAAGCTATGCAGCAATCTGGCGCGAAAGTAATGATGATGGGTGACGGTATTAACGACGCTCCAGTTCTTGCCAGCGCTGATGTGGCAATTGCAGTGGGTAATGCCACAGACGTGGCTAAAACTGCCGCCGACGTGATACTGCTTGGCGATCAGCTGCTTTCTGTACCAGAACTTATTCGAACTGCGCACCAAGTGAAGCAAAAAATAAGGCAAAATATTGGCTGGTCGGTAGGTTACAACGTTTTGATCTTACCTTTCGCCGTATCAGGCCTACTTTCACCGTGGATGGCTGTTGTTGGTATGTCGTTAAGCAGTATCATTGTGGTCACAAACTCAACGCGACTCTTGAGCAAATAGCATGAGTATTATTTACGTATTAATTCCAATCGCCATCATCATTGTTGCCGTCGCTATCGTGATATTCTTTTGGGCGGTGAAAACCAATCAATTTGAAGATTTAGATCGCCAAGGGTATAGCATACTGTTTGACGATGATCTTCCGCCAGAAGAAAAAAAGCTAGCTGAGCAACGCAAGCAACTTCAAGACAGTAAAGTAGACAAAAGCCAAGCGCCACATGGAAGGGATTAACTACTTCTCTGCCTTTCTTATCGGCTTAGCCGGCGGAGTTCACTGTGTGGGAATGTGCGGTGGAATCGTCGCTGCGCTAAGGATGGTATCGCCTAAAGGCGCTTCAGCACTACCCTATACCCTTGCCTATAACATGGGACGTATGGTGAGCTACACCATCGCCGGAGCAATAACCGGGGCAATTGGAAAAATTGCAGCAGATTATATACCTCTTGCCAACTATGCCCTTTCCCTACTTAGCGGAATCATGTTGCTTCTACTGGCGTGTTATTTGGGTAAGTGGTGGACTGGCTTAACGGTGCTGGAAAATGCTGGTAAAGGCCTATTTTCCAAAGTCCAGCCGCTTTCAAAACGCTTTTTGCCATTTAAGACCCCTTTAAGTGCATTGCCTTATGGTTTTATTTGGGGTTGGCTTCCTTGCGGTTTGGTGTATTCCACACTTACCTGGTCTCTCGCAGCGGGTAATGCGCTAGAAGGCGCAGCTATTATGTTCTTCTTCGGTTTGGGTACATTACCCACCTTACTCGCCGCAAGCGCTGGTAGCCAATATATTGTTCAAAGTTTTCAACATAACCATTTTAGACAAATTATTGCAGTAATAATGGCAATATATGCAGCTTATCTTATTCATAGCGCAATCGTTTAAAAATGGGTGTATTATTGTCGGGTATTCTTTTAGAGAGCGTGCATTATGAGCAAAGGAAGCCAATTTTCTATTCACTGTCAAAACTGTAGTTTCAGTCACTTATGTTTACCGGTGGCGTTAAACAAAACAGAAATCGAGTCTCTTGACGATATTATTGAACGCAAGAAGCCGCTTCATAAAGGTGACACGCTGATTCAAACTGGTGATAAATTCCGTTCTCTATTTGCAGTGAGAACCGGTTCATTCAAATCATTTGTGACTAATACCGAAGGTGAAGAACAGATTACCGGCTTCCACTTTCCTGGTGACATTATCGGTTTCGATGCATTAAGAGAGAACAAGCACCAAAGCTATACTTCTGCGTTAGAAACTGCCATGGTGTGTGAGCTTCCCTACGAGACCCTCGACGAAATGTCAGTGCAATTTCCAAAGCTACGCCACCAGATCATGAGTTTCATGAGCGCTGAAATAAAACAAGATCACGACATGATCATGCTTTTAAACAAGCGAACTGCAGAAGAGCGCTTACTGTATTTCATCTCACACCTGTCGCAACGCTTTGAAGAGCGTGGCTTTTCCCATAGAGAATTCCACTTAACCATGACGCGCAACGAAATTGGAAACTATTTAGGATTAACGATTGAAACGATTAGTCGTCTGTTAAGCCGTTTTCAAAAAGACAACATCATAAAAGTAGACGGCAAGCTTATTACTATTTTGGATTTCGATAGGCTAAACACCAAACTAGCGGCGCTTAACGGCCCTAGCGTTGTCTGCGGTTAGTCCTTTTTAAGTGTTAAATAAGGCGCGCACTAAGCGTAATGCTAGTCAGTTAAGCTGACTGGCTTTTTTCTTTGTGGGGTATTTAGTCGGTCTTTTCCTCACAACTCGTG
>NZ_JAYMEU010000047.1:0-17389 GCF_037029575.1 Alteromonas sp. CH_MED4-4
AGTGATTTGAACAACCCTATCTTGGCTCATTTGAAGCCTTTATGGGAGGAGAGGGTCCATACCATTAATCCGCATAGTTAATTGCCCACTCAGAAGCCGCTGCAAAAATGTACAGCTTAGCTCAATAGGCACAAGCGAATATGATCGAAGAACACAGCAGAGCAGTATCTTGATTAAAAAGGAAATTTACCTATGAATTTAAAAACCGTTATTGGCGCAATAACTCTGGCTTGTGTAGGTGTTAGTTCTACTCCTGCTTTTGCACAACAAGCTGGCGCTCAACAGCCTCAGGGTTGGATGTGGGGTTTTGGCGTCGCAGCATCGCAAGATGTATATACCGACTTTGATAATCGCGTTGTTCCTATTCCTATTATCGGCTACACCGGTGAAAAGTTACGCGTTTACGGACCATTTATTGGCTATGAACTTTTTCGCGAAAGTGGCTTTACTCTTGACGCTCAGCTTGTCCCGATATTTGCAGGTTATGAAGAAGATGACAGTGCCGTATTTACAGGTATGGACGACAGAGATTTTAGCTACGCGGCCGGAGTTGGGCTTAACTACAACCCGGGTAGCTGGGTTTATTCATTGTCAACCAATGCCGATATTCTTGGTAAGTTTGATGGCTACCAAGCGTCCGCCCGTATCGGGAAAAGGTTTAGAATAAATAACGTCATGATCGAGCCGTCTATAGGCGTAAACTACCAAGACAGCAATTACGTCGACTATTACTACGGCGTGCGCCCTGAAGAAGCCACAGCATTTCGAAGTGCATATAACGGCGATAGCGCGCTCAATACGGAAGTACGCGTTGCCATCTCAACCCGACAGTTTCTGGGCGGCATGACCCGTTTAGAAGTTGGCGCCACCTTCTTTGACGATAGCATCAGCGATAGCCCGCTGACAGACGATGATACCGCGCTTAACGCCATGCTGGTTTATACACGCTTTTTCTAGACTATTGCTAATAGCCTACTCTACAACCGCGTAGATGGCTTAAAGACAAGGTGCTAGCATCAAAAAAGCCCTCATGTAAGAGGGTTTTTAATATTGAGTTGATGCGTTTCGCTACGCGGGCTTTTTAAACGCTAGCGTTTCCCACAGTGGTACCGTAGACAAACTATGTTTATAGCTGCCAGATGTCTCTTTGGTGCTGTAAGACAAGTAAATCAGCGTTTTTGAGTCGGCATCGTAAATTCTTCGAAGCTTCATGTTTTTGAAAAACACGCTCTTAGATTTTTTAAAAATTACTTCACCTGAATCTGACTTATCAATGGCGTTTAGCATCTCAGCCGTAATAGGGCCGGTTTGTCTGCACGCGATTGAACTGTCTGATGGATCCGACAAATCAAGGTTCGCTTCAATACTTGAAATATGGCAGGTTACACCTGTCACTATGGGGTCTTGAAGCGCATCAATTTTAATGTCTTTTGTGGTGAAAAGACCAAGGGACACATCGCCCACTTCGCTGTCGCTACAGCCTGCCAACGTAAACACCGACGCGGCGAGTAACCCCAGCACTGTGCTTTTCACAAAAGTGCCGCTCTTGAAAGTGCCTTTCATAGAAGTACGAGCCTCGTATGAACTTAACCAACGTCCATTTGTTTTCATATCATTCCCACCTCTACTCTATTTATGATCTTTATTTGTTTACTCGAAATACCGAGCCTGTGATCATTTTAGCCTAACAGGTTTAACTGTGTCTTATCCATAAGGTCGTGCTGCTTAATAAGTTGCTTTGCCTTTTCAATGTCTGGCGCAAAATAGCGGTCTTTGTCGTAAAACGGCACTTGGTCTCTTAGTAGCTGCATCAACACTTGGAGCTTTTCGCTGGTTTTAAACGGCTTCCTGAAATCTAACCCTTGGCAGGCCGCTAACCACTCAATGGCCAATATACCTGCCACGTTATCGAAAATATCTCGTAAACGCCTCGCGGCGAAGGTCGCCATAGACACGTGGTCTTCTTGGTTCGCAGACGTAGGCAACGAATCGATAGATGCGGGGTGCGCCAGGGTTTTGTTTTCACTAGCAAGCGCCGCACAGGTAACCTGCGCAATCATGAAGCCCGAGTTTACCCCACCATTTTCAACTAGAAACGGTGGCAAACCACTTAAATGCGTATCAATCATTAACGACATTCTGCGCTCCGACAGTGCGCCAATTTCAGATAGTGCAATAGCCAGCATATCTGCCGCCATTGCCACGGTTTCCGCATGAAAGTTTCCGCCAGATAGAATATCGCCAGTTGGCGTATCAGCGTCATCATTATTTTCAACAAAAACCAACGGGTTGTCGCTTACCCCATTAGCTTCCACCACCAAAATCTCTTGGGCATAGCGCATTTGCTGTAAACACGCTCCCATCACCTGTGGCTGGCAACGCAGAGAGTATGGGTCTTGTACTTTTTCACACCGTTGATGTGAATGACCAATCTCTGAGGTGTCTAGCAATGTTCTAAACGCAGTCGCCACATCGCTCTGGCTTTTGTGGCCACGCACTTCGTGGATCCGCGCGTCGAACGGCACGCGAGAACCTAACGCGGCCTCAACAGTAAGCGCACCAATACCTATAGCACTATGAAGCGCATTTTCAGTATAAAACAACCCCTGAAGTGCAAACGCTGTCGAGGCTTGCGTGCCGTTTAACAGTGCTAAGCCTTCTTTGGGTGCCAGCGCAATTGGCTGCATACCCGCAATTTCAAGGGCTTGGGCTGCACTAATTCTCTCTCCTTTATAAAAAGCTTCCCCTTCCCCTAACAGCACTACACTCATGTGTGCTAAAGGCGCTAAGTCGCCGCTGGCGCCTACCGAGCCTTTTTCAGGAATGGCGGGATAAACCTGTGCATTAAACAAGGTAATGAGCGCTTCTATTACGCTGAGGCGAATGCCAGAGTAGCCACGGGCCAAGGAGTTAATTTTTAACAGCATGAGCAGGCGCACAGTATCTTCTTGCATAAAGTCGCCCGTACCGGCGGCGTGCGATAACACAATACTGCGCTGTAATAGCTCTAACTCATCAACATTAATACGGGTATTAGCCAACAAACCAAAACCGGTATTGATGCCATAGACAGTACGGTTCTCTTTAATAACGTTAAGCACTACTTGCTCGGCGGCGTTTATAGCGGGTACTGCGCTTTCATCTAAAGATAAATGAACGTGGCTTCGATGTACTTCCCGTAACTGATCTAACGTCAATGTACCTGGCACAAGATTAAGTTGCTTAACACCACCGTTTTCAGTAATAAAAGACGAATGCGACATGACTATTTCTCCCCCCCAGAGCTTTTGTTCGAGCTTGAATGTGTGCTTGTTCCATCAGGGCTTTGATTATTAGCCGCGTTATTGACCATGGGAAGATCCAAGTTATGCTTGGCAGCACAGTCTTTTGCAATGTCGTAGCCTGCATCTGCATGACGCATTACGCCCGTGGCAGGGTCGTTATGAAGAACCCGAGCAATACGCTCAGCCGCTTCGTCCGAACCGTCACAAACAATCACTACACCCGAGTGTTGGCTAAAACCCATTCCTACACCGCCACCATGATGAAGGCTTACCCAGGTTGCACCACCCGCTGTATTTAATAGGGCGTTCAGCAGCGGCCAGTCCGAAACGGCATCTGAACCATCGAGCATGGCCTCGGTTTCTCTATTGGGTGAAGCTACCGAACCAGAGTCGAGATGATCCCGCCCAATCACAACTGGCGCGCTTAGCTCGCCACTGCGAACCATTTCATTAAAGGCAAGCCCCAGCTTTTGTCTTTCACCCAGCCCCACCCAGCAAATACGCGCGGGCAGGCCTTGGAATTGAATGCGTTCTTTGGCCATATCTAGCCAGTTATGTAGATGGGGGTTGTCGGGTATAAGCTCTTTAACTTTAGCGTCCGTTTTATAGATATCTTCCAGATCGCCTGACAGCGCAGCCCATCTGAAAGGCCCTATGCCCTGACAAAAAAGCGGTCGTATATAGGCAGGAACGAAACCTGGGAAATCGAACGCATGCTCAATACCCTCTTCTAGCGCCATTTGTCTAATGTTGTTGCCATAATCAAGAGTAGCAGCGCCAGCTTGTTGGAAACCAAGCATTGCTTTAACTTGCAGCGCCATCGACTGTTTAGCACTTTTCACAACACCCGCTTCGTCTTTTTTACGCTGCGCCTCTGCTTGATCTAGCGTCCACCCCACTGGTAGATAGCCATTCAACGGATCGTGCGCACTGGTTTGGTCGGTCACAACGTCGGGAATAATCCCTTTCGCTAGCATATCGGGAAAGACTTCAGCAGCATTGCCTAATAGGCCAATTGATACAGGCTTCCCAGCTTTTTTGGCTTCCTCAAGTAGTTGCATGGCTTCTTCTAACGATTGCGCTTTTTTGTCCAAATAGCCCGTGCGAATTCTGAAATCTATGCGAGTTTCATCTACCTCCACAGCTACCATTGAAAAGCCAGCCATGGTTGCAGCTAAAGGCTGTGCTCCGCCCATACCGCCCAAGCCACCAGTCAAAATCCAGCGTCCTTCAGCGCTTCCTTCAAAATGCGTTTTGGCCACACTAACAAACGTTTCATAAGTACCCTGGACAATGCCTTGCGAGCCTATGTATATCCATGACCCTGCGGTCATTTGCCCGTACATCATCAAACCTTCTTTATCCAGAGCGTTAAAGTGCTCCCAGTTTGCCCAATGCGGTACAAGGTTAGAGTTAGCAATTAACACACGAGGTGCATTTTCGTGAGTGGGAAATACCCCAACAGGTTTGCCTGATTGAACCAGCAACGTCTCATCAGTATTTAAACGCTTGAGTACTTCTACAATTTTGTCGTAAGACGCCCAGTCACGGGCCGCACGCCCAATACCGCCGTAAACCACCAGATTTTGCGGATGCTCCGCAACGTCTGGATCCAGGTTATTCATTAACATGCGAAGCGGCGCTTCAGTTTGCCAGCTCTTCGCATTTAGCGTACTGCCTCTTGGGGCACGTATTTCTCTTGTAGGGTCGAGGCGTTTCATAAACTTCTCCTAGGCATATTCTTACGTTTGCTGATTTGTTTTTTATTAGGAAGTGTCATCTTTTTAGAAAGTAATGAGTTGCTAGCGCCTTTGGCGCAATGACACTTAGAACTCCAAGTGTCCTCCCAAGCGGTATCGACTGCCTGGGTGATACAGCACCGCGTGGCTAACCACTGCGCTTGAACTCGCTTTTGGACTATTATTCACGGATGTATCTGACGTAGCCTTTAAGCCGTTCCCTAACTGGGCATTCGCCGTCGAGGGCTCGCCAATATTGCTCTCATCGCTGGTTATTGCGCTGGGCACTCGAGAGAAGGTTCGTCGAGTAATCTTCAGACACGGCTCTTTAGGCTTAATCAATAGTGCTTGTGCAATATCTTTTTCAACAACCACAGCTTCTACGCTGTGATCGGCTTGTGAAAGGGGCGCGACCTGATTCAAATAAAAGTTTGCAGTTTGAGCTTTAAAATCTTTATCTAAATAGTCGTTAATCCATGCAGGGTTAACCCACCTGTCTTCATACTGCACGGGTAGGTTGTTCTCGCAGTGTACGATAATGCTATGAAATACTGGCTCTCCCACATCGATTCCCAGTCGTTGAGCAATAGCATCACTGGCTGGCGAGGTTTCCAACACTAATATCTCGTTAGTGTATCTATGCCCCCGTTGCTCTATTTCATCGCGAATACTTTTGATCTCAAGCATTGAGCTCATAGGGCGACTATCTGACACAAACGTGCCTATCCCCTGGCTGCGCATCAAAATGCCCTCGTCCACCATTTCACTTAACGCTCTTCGCGCAGTCATTCGGCTTACACGGTGCTGCTGGGCAAGTTGGTTTTCTGAAGGCACTTGGCTACCCGGCTTCATCTCACCACTTTCGATGGCATCCAAAATTGCTGTCTTAATTACTCTGTACCGAGGTTGCATATCGTGGCCATTCACAACTAAATTGTTAATAATATGCTAACAGCATACTTGTATATACAAGTATGCACAAGTACACTGAACTCAAAATTTACACTGCGTTTCAGTAAAGATTTTGGACAAAGCCAGACAAAGAACTAGACGACCAGTTAGACGAAAAAACCAGACAAGAGGTGGCTTAGAGTGGAGCACGTTATGGGTTATCAGTACGACACGCTTATTTACAATGTTCGCATTGCGTCTATGCAAGACAACGAGTTGCCTTATGGTGAATTACCGCCACACGCCATTGCCATAAAAGACGGCAAAATTGCTGCGTTACTTCCTTGCGATGACTCACTAGACGACGTGTTTGAGCAGGCCAAAAGCGTAATAGATGCCACTACCCTAATTCCCCAAAATGAAGGTTCAACGCCCAAACACCCGTGGCTATTGCCTGGCTTCATCGATTGTCATACGCATCTGGTGTATGGCGGCAATCGCGCCGAAGAATTCGAAATGCGATTGCAAGGCGCAAGTTATGTAGACATTGCGCAGCGCGGCGGTGGTATTAAAGGGACGGTTGAAAAAACTCGACGCTCTGACGAAAACACCCTGCTTCACACTGCGATAAAACGCGCAAAGCGACTGTGCGAAGAAGGTGTCACCACCATTGAAGTCAAATCAGGTTACGGGCTGGATTTAGACACTGAAGTGCGCATGTTACGCGTGGCTAAATCCCTTGAGCAGCATCTTCCTGTGAGTATTCAAACTACCTATTTAGGCGCTCACGCCTTGCCCAATGAATTTGCTGACGACTCAGAAGGATATATCGATTTCATTTGCAACGAGGCACTTCCTCACATTGCTTCGCAAAACTTAGCTGACGCCGTTGATGTATTTTGTGAAACTATTGGATTTTCAACTTCACAAACAGAAAGAGTGTTTAGCTGTGCACAGCAGCACGCTTTACCCATTAAAGCTCATGTAGAACAGCTTAGCGACAGCAAAGGCGCAGTGCTAGCAGCTAAGTACGGCGCACTATCGGTAGACCACATCGAATATTTAGCTGACAGCGATATTCCCTTACTTGCCCAAAGTGGCACCGTTGCCGTGCTTTTACCAGGCGCTTTTTATTACTTGAGTGAAGTTCAAAAGCCGCCGGTAGACGCCCTAAGGGCGCACAATGTGCCCATGGCATTAGCCACTGACTTTAATCCAGGTAGTTCGCCGTTAGCCTCAATCCTTACCGCGATAAATATGGGGTGTGTGCTGTTTCAACTTACGCCAGAAGAAGCGCTACGCGGCGCCACTGCACACGCGGCTAGCGCACTTGGGCTGCACGACCGAGGTGTTATTGAAGCAGGTAAGCTTGCTGACTTAACACTTTGGGATATCGAAACGCCGGCAGAGCTTGCCTATTGTATTAATGGCCACCGCCCCATTGCGGTGTTTAAGGAAGGTAAACATGTTTAAGTGGCAAGGCAGAATAGACAGTGAAGACGGCATTGAGGGCCTACGTTGGCATCAAAAAGTTAACGAACTTGAAGTGGGCGAAGATAATTCATTAGCCAACGCCGTTACCCTTGTTGGTTTTGAAAGTGATTTAGGTGTGGCATTTAACAAAGGCCGCGTAGGTGCAGCGGCTGGTCCAAACGCTATTCGCCAGGCACTGGCAAACTTACCCTGGCACTGGCCAAGCGCAGCATTGGCTGATTTAGGGAATGTTACCGCTAAAGAGAACTTAGTCCAGGCACAAACCCAATATGCTGACGCCATTTGCTATGCGCTCAAGCAAAATGATGGTTTGGTCATCGGTCTGGGAGGGGGACATGAAATTGCATGGGGTAGCTATCAAGGGGTTTTCAATGCTAAGCCCGAAAGCGCCCGCATTGGAATTATTAATTTCGACGCCCATTTTGATTTAAGAAAGCCTTCACCAAACACCAGTTCAGGTACGCCGTTCAGGCAAGTGCATGATCACTGCCAGTTACACGATTCACCGTTTCATTATGCTTGTTTGGGCGTATCGAAAGCGGCCAATACACCAGCGCTGTTTAACTTTGCCAATACGTCCAACACGCGCTATTTAACCGATGTGGCGTTAAATGATGAATCACTGTGTATGCAGCGAATAGATGAGCTACTATCTCCGATGCTAAAAGACATCGATGGGCTTTACGTCACTGTATGTTTAGATGCATTTCCAGCAGCACAAGCACCTGGCGTTAGCGCGCCCAGTGCATTGGGAATATCCCCCACACTTGTTATCAACACGCTACACTTTTTAGCACAGCACCAAAGTACTTACGGATATCAATGGAAACTGTGTGACGTTGCGGAAATGAACCCCAATTATGATATTGATAGCCGCACAGCAAAGCTGGCTGCACGGCTAATTTTTGAAGCAGTAGATGCAATAAACTCGCACATTTAACGAGTTAACGCTTTAACGTTTGACGCTTTTATGTTTACTGGCCGCCTGCCCTTTCACATGCAGCGGCGGTAAACAAGACATCAGTGGAACTATTTAATGCTGTTTCAGCAGAGTCTTGCAGTACGCCAACAATAAAGCCCACCGCAACCACCTGCATAGCCACTTCATTGGGTATATTGAACAGGCTACAGGCAAGCGGAATAAGCAGTAGCGAACCACCTGCAACACCTGAACTTCCACATGCTGATACCGCAGCGATAACGCTTAACAATACAGCAGTAGGGAAATCTACAGAAATTCCCAAGGTATTAACCGCAGCTAGCGTCAACACGGTTATTGTGATTGCAGCCCCAGCCATATTAATCGTGGCGCCTAACGGAATAGATACCGAATAGGTGTCTTCATCAAGCTTTAAGCGTTTACACAGCGCCATGTTTACCGGAATATTCGCAGCCGAACTACGGGTGAAAAACGCCGTAATACCGCTTTCTTTCAGGCATTTGAACACCAAAGGATAAGGGTTCTTTTTGGTTGCCAGAAATACTAACAAGGGGTTGGTCACAAGTGCGATAAATAGCATCGCGCCAATCAATACCGTTAGTAAATGAGAGTAGCCAAGCAATGCTTCAAAGCCCGTTGTAGCAATGGTATTAGCTACCAAGCCGAAAATACCGAAGGGCGCGAGTTTAATAACAAAACCCACCACAGTTGTTACGCTATCTGCCATATTTTGAAGTAGCGCTTTCGTTGCCTCGCTAGCATGACGAAGACCTAAACCTAGACCTACAGCCCACGTGAGAATACCAATGTAATTTCCATTTACTAATGCATTTACCGGATTATCTACCATGTTATAAAGCAAAGTAGTAAGGACTTCCGATACACCTTTCGGCGCAGCTTGGCTAACTTCTGAAGTCACTAAGCTTAAGCTTGTAGGAAAAGCAAAGCTTGCCAACACGGCGGTGAGCGCGGCCAGTAGTGTGCCCATCAAATAAAGCACAAGCACGGGTTTGATAAAGGTTTGCTCGTTTTGCTTATGGTTGGCGATGGACGCCATGACCAAAACAAAAACCAATAAAGGAGCAATTGCTTTTAGGGCTTTTACAAATAAGTTACCCAATAGCCCTGCTGATTGAGCAGCTGAAGGTGAAAAACTCGCTATCGCAATACCGCATACGATACCAATGATAATTTGCAGTACCAAACTGCCATTCATGTAGCGCTGAAACAGGCTGGGGCGTGACGTTGAATCCATAAATGTTGGTCCATTATTATTTTGACGACGCACCATGATACCAGTCCACATAGATAATTACCCACTCAGCGAGAGTTAAAATGTTCGTAATCGCGGCGTGTTACCGCAGGTATAGTGGTTCTACATCAAGGTAACACAACAAAGAGTACGAACATTTTAAACTCGCCCTTTGGGAAGGTCTGGCAAGCTTCCTAGCTGCATTCTGGGAATTTGAAAGGGAACAGCCATTCCTGCATTCCCACGCTTTGCTAGGAAACTTGCCAGCGCCTTCTGAGAGGGTAATTATCTGTGCGGATTGGTATAGAGGATAACGCCCAACAAATGAACCTGTTTGGTCTTAGTTACTCGCAAATAACCGTATGCTTGCCGTTTATAAGGGTTTACATGCCTTCAAGTATCTTTTGCGTATAAGACGTCCACTGGTAAAGAGGAAGTTCTCCATCAATATAATAGTCTGGCTGAATGCCTACCCCATCAATGGCCATATGCGGAATGCGTAAACTTTTAGTCAGGCTGTAATACAAAGTAAAAGTACCGCTCGGCGAATCAGTTTGATACATGTTAGAAATATCGAGTACACCTGCGGTAGTTTGCCCAAACAGCTTTACTTTTTTGCTTTGTTTAGCCGCCAGTAAGAACTGCTCAGCGGTGCTGCCATTACTTGAATCAACAAGTACGCCAATACTCTTCGGCAAGGGTTCAATTTTGTCGAATGTCTCCACCGTTACGTCTTCATCAATATTGATGTAGCTGCCGATGTGTTGATTAAGAATGTCGTACCCGTCTTTTGCCCATTGCTTTTCTTCTTCACTAAAATGAGGGTTTTGCAAAAAGCCAAGCATTCTAGAATTGTTAAGCTCGGTAGATAAGTATTCCATGCCTACAGTGCGAATAGGGTTAGTGTATAAAATAGGGAGTAAAGACGCATAGCTTACGTCACTACCACCACCGTTTCCTCGGATGTCGATAATGAGGTTTTCAGTTTTTAAAATCGTGTCTAGGTGCTTAGCGATAACCGCGTCGATGTCTTTTTTGAAGGCGTGATCGAAAGCCGGTATGCGAACTAACACAGTGTTCTCTGAAACTTTCTCGAATAGCGGAGCCTTTGTACTTAGTAGGCGAACATAGCGTGTTATTTCAGGGGATGATTCTTGTCGCGGTTCCTCTCGCGACATAACGATAAAGCTATTGCCCAACACCACTTCATTGTTACCCAAGAGTGTCATGGTATCGATTTGTCGGGCGGAGTGATCGCCCATAAAAAACGTCACTTTTGCAGTATTGTTGTCTTCAGGGTCATTAACGATGAACTTTACTTGTCCCGCCTTCCATGAAGGGTTGGTACTTTCAACGATATAAGCTTTATGGACATTGCCCTCTTTTTTTAAGGCAACCGTATAGCTTGAGAATTGCCAAATCCCCTCAAGAGTTTCGTCACGTTGGCTTTTCAAATGTTGTTTAAATGCCGATAAGTCGAAATCATGCACTACCGATTCGCGTACCGCTTCCTCTGAGCCATTCGTATTTAACGCAAGACCAATGTGCCCCTTGCGAAAAAATGTAAGCCAGTCGCTAAGCACTGTGTGGCATTGCGCTTCGCTTTTCGCGCTTTGTACTCGCGCCAAAATCGCACTATTGTGGGCCGAATAAAGGTCCTGCCCTTTTTTCTCGACGCTATATTGAAAACCGGCATCGTTGTTTTCAAACGTGCTTTTTAGCCATGCAAACTCACTTTCACACTGAAAGGTACTACCAAACGTACAGAAAGAGGCAAAAAGAGGGAATATCGCAAATCGTTTCACTAAATATGATGTCCATATCTACTTTTAATAACGATAAAGTATCATAAAACCATGATCTTGCGAGCATTTACCAAGCACATACTTGTAAGCAAACGTTTTAACTACTAATTCCTAAAGCGGTGAGTTCACCCCACCGCATAAGGTTTTTCTAGTGCACTTAAGCCCACACCGTTGCGTTTAATCACTTTAAGCTGAGTAGGAATACGCTCTTTCATGGCTTCAATATGGCTTATCACACCAATCATTTTTCCGCTGGCATTTAGGTTGTCTAGTGCATCAAGCGCCACATCCAAAGTTTCAGCATCAAGGGTGCCAAAGCCTTCATCCAAAAACAGTGAATCAATACTGGTCTTGTGACTGACCAAGTCAGATAAAGCTAAAGCCAGCGCTAGGCTCACTAAGAAACTTTCTCCACCAGACAGGGTTTTGGTATCTCGCACTACGTCACCTTGCCAGGTGTCTAATACACTTAAACCCAACCCTTCGTTTTCTTTTCGAATTAACTGATAGCGACCGTGTAATTTATCAAGCTGCTGATTTGCAAGCTGCACTAAGTTGTCCAGAGTAAGCCCTTGTGCAAAACGTCTGAATTTGTCGCCGCTGGCCGAGCCAATTAACGAGTGTAGGTAAGTAATATCGTCGTAATAGGCCTCAAACGCAGCCATCTCATCCACAAGCTGTTGCTGCCTTTCGCGGGCTTGATTGTTAGCGCTTAGCTGCTGTTCTATTTGCCCTAAAGACGATAACAGCGTGTCACGCTGCTGAGCTTGCTGGGTAATTTTCGTATCGAGCCACTGTGCACCGTGCTCTTCTAACTCGCTCTGCCACAATGCTGCGTTAGCATGGGCTTTTAGCGATTGTTGGGTAGCTAGCGCGTTTTCTAGCTTTAAGTCTGCTTGTTGTTTTTGCTGAGTTAATCGCTTTTGCAGTTCAAGTAAGGTGTTGCGGGTATCTTCGTCTAAAAGCGCATTACTAAACGCTTGCTCGTCGGCAAATGGGCTGCTCGCCAACTGACGGCTAAAGTACTCTGTTGCCTCTGTAAGTGCTTGCTCTTTTTCCCGCATTTGCTCATTAAGCTGGGCAATTTCTGCTTCTAAACGAGACAAAATAGTGTCCGTTTGTTGCAGGCGAGATTTGCATTCACTCACGTTTCGCTCAGCCATTTCTTGGGCAGCGCTTGCCTTATTCCTTGTTTCAGCAATATTGCCTTCAGGGAATACGGTTGTGCGCGAGTCTCGCAGCGCCTTTAAACTATTATCTAGCTGCACAAGCTCTTCGCATACGCCCTTAAGCTGATCCTCAGCGCTTTCTATATCACGATTAACCACAAGCAAGTTGCTACTTACCTCTTGCAACTCATCTTTAAGTTTGGCGTGTAGCTGATGATTGTGTTTATAGGTTTTTAGCGCTTCGGCTTTTTCATTTAGCCACGAGGCAATTCCATCAATAGTCAAGTTGTGAATATCAGCACCGTGCGCCGTCATAGTCTCGCTGAGCGCTAAAATACCATCGTTAACCCTTTTTGTTTTACTCTCTAACTCTGTATTACGTTCGTTAAATTGCTTTTCCAAGGTTTCGCGCTGCTGCAGAGAAACTGCAAGTTCTGACTGCTTGCCTTGTAATGCCTGTTGCGCTTCATTTTTAGCCTGCAGTGCAGCATTTAGAGCTTGCTCGCACTCTTCTAAACGGGTTAATTGAGCACTAATATCATCAAGACGAGTTTTAAACTGCTGGGTAAATTGAGAGACGCTTTGCGATGTATTAATGTCGACCTTTTCAAAGCTCGGTATATCAGCGCTAAGTACGCTTGAAATCTGCTGCCACTTTTCTAGCAGCGTATCTCGTTGCCCGCTTGCCTGTTCTAGCTGCTTATTAACCTGAGCAAGCGTGAATTCAGTTTGTGTAACACTTTCTTTTGCCCGCGCCCCTTGCTGCTCAATATCATCTAACTGCTGGTTTAAGCTATCTCGCTTTTGGATAGTTTCAGGTACATCAATAACCACGGTAGACGTGGTGTGTTCGTTAGCCCCACAAACAGGGCATGGCTCGCCACTTTTTAACTGTGCGCGAAGGTGCGCCACTTCAACATCCAGGGCGATAAGCGCCTCTATGTCTTTTAAATTACTACGAGTTTGCTTGTAAGCATCAACCAAGGCTTGGCGGTCAGATTGCTGCTGTGCTAGTTGCTTCGCGAAGTCTTCTCTCTGCGCACTCAGCGATACTCTGTCTTGCTCTAGTGCCAAATATTGCTGTTGAATATGCCCTATCTGTAACACGTTATCCCAATGATGGAGCTTGGTATCACGCTCTTGCTGAAGGCTTGCTTTGCTGGTTGCATTAGCACTATTAGTATCACTTGGTTTGTCAGATAGCGCGGCCTGCAGTGCCTTTTCACACTTGGCTACTTGTGCGTTTTTGTCATCGAAGGTCTGCGTTAACGCGCTTAACGACTCATTTGTCTTTGCAATAGCGTCATCTAGGGATGAAAGCGCCTGACGATCATTCTTTACGCTTCGTGACAGTGTTTCTAACTGCTTCTGATCATGTTCAATATGGCGCGCCGTTTCGCTCCAGCCACTTATAAATTCTGCCATGCCGCTAAGTGAGTGGTGTTCACGTAAGTAAGTTTCCAGTTCACCAAGCTTTGTTTTGTTATCTGCCGAAGCGTTTTCGATTTCTGTGCGCTTTAGCGTTAACGCGTTTATTGACTGCCTTAAACGTGCCGCGTTTTCGTTTGCTTTTTGCTGTTCAGTAGTGAGTTGCGCTATTTGGTTATCTAGCGGAACTACCTGCTCGTTTATGCGCTTTTCAAGCTCACTGCTTTGTTGCTTTGTAAGAACTAACGCTTGTTCAGCGTTCATCACTTCCAAACTGAGCTGTGCCTTTTGCGTCTTTAAATCGGGAAGCTGAGCCGCCTTCTCATCGAGCCTTTCTTTATAACGGGTTACGTCTTGCTGAAGCCCATTTCTTTGCAAGAATGGCAGGCGAAGCTTTTCAGCTGGCTCACTTTGGGTTAAAAGATCAAGTTCTTGTCTCGCCTCATTGATTGCGTTATTCGCGGTCTGCTGCGCTTCACTGGCTTCTTTTATGGTTAGCTCATTGGCGTTAAACGCTTGTTGCCACTGCTGTTGCTTTTGTAACTGAACAAGTGTTTGGTTAGACGTCGCGACTTGGCTCTTGGTTTGTGCTTGCTCTTCTTCAAGCTGGGTGATTTGTTCGTCGCTAAGTAAGGTTACGCCTTCTAGCTTTATCGCAAACTCTTTTTTCTTTTGTTTAGCGTCACTAAATTGCTGATGTACTGCCTGTGATATCTGCCCGTAAATTTCGGTGCCAGTTAACTCTTCAAGCAGTTCGGCTCGGTCGGCCTCGTTAGCATTTAAAAACGCAGCAAAATCCCCTTGCGACAACATCATAGACTTGGTGAAACGGGCAAAATTAAGGCCAGCCAGCTTTTCAATCTCTTCGCTTTTCGGCCTAACTTGGGTAGCCAGTACCTTGCCGCTTTCAACTTCGGCCAGCTCAACATCAGCACTTTGCAGGTTACCGTCAACTTTCCCTCTGGCCCGACGCATACTCCAAAACGCACGATATGCTTTCCCCTTAATATCAAACTCAACCTCCGCCAAACACTCCGCCGTGCCGCGGGTCATGATGTCATTGTTAGACGTTGAAATTGGCCCCAAGCGAGGGGTTTGGTGATAAAGCGCTAAACAAATGGCATCAAGTAGCGTGGTTTTACCTGCCCCTGTTGGGCCAGTTATGGCAAATAGGCCATTGTCGATAAACGGCGATTGGGTGAAATCTATCTTCCACTCCCCTTTTAAGGCGTTTAGATTTTTAAGGCGTAAGGTCAGTATTCTCATTGTATTACTCGCCTTTATTTTCTGTTGTGTTTGCCAATGGTGCCTTTACTGATACTTCAGCATCTTCATCATTGGTATGCACCCGCTCTAGCGCTTCATTAAACAGCTGCCTTATCCGGTTTATGCGTGAAGCGCTTTTTTCTGAACCGGCTTGTTTCATTGCTCGAGGGCTTTGGTCGTCATCTAGCAGGGTTTCTCGTACCGACTCAGTTGGTGCCGACTCATTTGGTGCCAACTCACTTGTTGGATTATCTTCTATGCTCTCCAGTGCCAAACGCGCTTCAAATACATCGTTTACCGATAGTTCACTAAGCTGAACGTTATGCTTTTCCGTTAAGCTATTTACTGTGCGCTTACGCTTGCGTTTCAACTGTAAAATCTCAGCGTTTTTCCCTTCTAACAAGCCCTGAATACGCTGCTGTAGATCAGTCAGATAGTCTTCTGTTTCAACTTCAATGCATAACCACACAGGGTCTTTAGAGCTAATGGCGTTATCCGTTGCGCTAATGGCTTTATTAAACTCGCTAAGGGGTTTATTAACCTCGCTAAGGGGGTTATTAACCTCGCTAAGGGCTTTATCCACTTCGCTAACGGCATCATCTGTTTGAGAAGCTAACGTGATGGCATCGCTCTTATTAATGGCCGCCTCAATCGCTTTTAAGTCGCCTTTTATTACTTCCATGGCCTGAAAGCGCGGTACCGGAAGCGTTGAGATAGTAGGCGTTGTGCTTTCAGATTCAAACGTTATCAACACTACTTGCTTTTGTGTGTTTAGTTCATCAAAACTTAGCGGTATGGGTGAGCCTGAATAGCGAATGTGTTCTGTCTTAGCGACTTTCTGTGGCCTGTGAATATGCCCAAGTGCAATGTAATCGGCGGGCGGAAACCCTTTGGCGTCAAAGCCTTCAAGGGTGCCGATGTAGATATCGCGTACACTTTCTGACTGACTCACGCCTAAAGCGGTTAAGTGCCCTGTAGCAATAATAGGAATGGCAGCGCTGTTTTCACTGCCGTCTTTTATTCGCTTTTCTTCCATTGAAGCGCGCAGTGACAAGGCTTCATTATAAAGCGTCCCATAATGCTGCTTTATCGCATCGCCAAGCGCTTGACGCTTGTCAGTGCCGCTTTGCCCTGCCTCACTAACAAGCACATCGCGTGGGCGAATAAAGGGTACGGCACACAGTACGGCACTGGGCTGCCCCTTGCGATCGTTAAGCGTAATGACTTGTTCACTCAATTCGCCGTATGTACTGGCAATTACGTGGCTATTTAAGTATTTCAGTAGCGCCTTACTTTCGTTCAATACCGATACTGAATCGTGATTTCCCCCCAGCACCACCAATGTACACTGCATCCCCTGAAGTTCACCGATAAACGCATGGTAGAGCTCTCTGGCGTAGCTAGGCGGCGTGCCCGTGTCAAACACATCACCCGCGACAATAATCGCATCTATTTGATGCACTTCTACTTGTTGAAGAAGCCATTTAAGGAAAGCGGCGTGTTCGTTTTTGCGACTTTTCGTAAAAAAACTCTGACCTAAGTGCCAGTCAGATGTATGCAATATTTTCATGTAGAAGTGAACCAGGCTTGTTGCATTGGAGATAGAGAAACGCATTCGGCGCAATGGCGCTGCTGCTATGGAGTGTCGATGTTGATCAACGCACCGTACAGCAACTATAGAGATTTTGTGGTTTTATGACAATGGTTTGTCTGTGATGCATGTTCACAGGGAGCAGGTAAAAAAGAGGCACCACACGCTTTAATAAACGTCTGGTGCTCAGGATATTATTTTGATGAAAACAACCCAAAGCTAAAAGCTGGCAGAGTAATCTGTGTTTCACCGTTGTCAGAAGCGGAAATTTTAGCGGCTCCTGAAACAACTAAGTAGCTTTCATACTGCTGAGAAACCGTTACCGTTTGCTGCTCGGCTGACACGTTAAACACAACTAAAAGTGCTTCGTCATTTTGTTGCGCCACGCCCCCGTTTGGCATTGTGTCATTCGCTACGCGGGCGAAGGCAAACACCTTCTTTTTATCATCAAAGTGTCCCGTCCTAAAATACGTTGACGTAAAGAGGACTTCTTTATGACAACTTCAAGTAATCAAAGACCTAAGCGCACA